>JBBTBY010000098.1 GCA_038043445.1 Spirochaetota bacterium | reverse complement strand
ACATTCTCCGCAAAGGTCGAAACATTCTCCGCAAAGGTCGAAACATTCTCCGCAAGGGTCGAAACATTCCCTGCAAAGGTCGAAACATTCCCCGCAAGGGGTTACTTGTTGTTCAGGATATGCTTAGTCGATGCGAGCATGAAACTCTCCCCTTCCCCTCTCTCACATTTCCGTGAGAGAGGGGAAGGGGTCGGGGGTTGGGGTGAGTGTGCCTCATCCTCAGTACCCCACCGCGAACGAAACGCTCACCCGATGATCTTCTGCCGCTGCGATAGCTCCTATCGTCGACCGAATGGGCGTGTATGACATTCCCCCGATGATGAGCGCATTCCCGAGCTTCGCATTATACTCCCCCTCATACGCGAACGGGCGTATCCATTCAAAGATCCGGAAGCCGAAAAAAACCGCAAGCCCGAGAATGGCAAGTGCAGGCACATCGGAACCCGCACTTGCGCCGATAAGCGCGAGACTGCCGAGCTCTCCGCATAATCCCATCGTCCCGCCGAAGCCGTCGCCCTGCACGTATGAGCCGATGCCGAAGCCGATGAAGAAATTGAGCGCGAACGGCCCGCCCGTGTCCTTTTTCTTTTTCATCTCGTAGAGATTGATGCGGTCCTCGGACGAGAGCTTGAACGCTTTCTGCCTGACCATGAGGAATGTCCTGTCGAGCCCCTGATCGATGAGATAGGATACTTCGAACATGCTGTTGTTCTCTGCCGGTGTGAGCGGCAGGATGCCTATTGCAGCGATGACGGCGAGCGTGATGAGATTTTTCATGGGGAACTCCTTTGAGCGTGTATGGATATCTTGTACGGATAATATCGATGATCATTCCATAATAAAAATATCACTGCGCGGGATGGGATATTGATATACTGCGGATTTCATTGTGCTGACGGAACAAGGGGTCATGACCCCTTGTTTTCTGTCATGACGGATACTTATCCGCGCAGCACATATCGGAATTGGGACGAAAAAGAGGTTATTCCTCCTTCACCATGTTGTACATCGTTATCGAATGTTCATATTCTACGATGATGCGCATACCCCCGTCCTTGTACGTCCCGATGACGAACTTGCACTTCTCGTTATTCGAATCGGTGCAGCGGAAGATGAAATAGGTGCTGTCATCTGCATCCATCTTTTCCGGGGCATCGATGCTTTTAAATATATTATCATGCGCCTTATTCCCTGACATTCTGAACACCATATTCGCAAGGTCGATGTTCACCGCGATGTCGATATCCACCCACTCGATCCATTCCGTCCACGTGCCGTTCCGTTCCATTTTCTGACTTACCGAGTCGATCTGCCTGTTGAAGACCTGGCCGAACGCCGCGGCGGATACGCAGAGAAAAATGAGCGTAAAAGCGGCGGTTTTTGCGGTATACTGTATGCTGTTGTTCATAACGCCCTCCTCGCCATTGGCTGAAGAGTATGTACGGATAGACCCGGTGTTTATTCCAGCGTATTGTCAACTGCGAGCCGCTTACAATTTTAAATAAATATGATATTCTATTGCTATGCGGAGGTTATCGATGAACGAGAGTAAAATGTTGACGATGATTCGCGAAGCCAAAGAGCGGTCTTACGAAGAAGTAAAAACTGTCTCTGTCCGTGACGCGCTTCGGACAATACTCGAACACAGCCATCAAAAAGTCGAGGCATTGGGGTTTCAGAGTAAACCCAGAAAAGACGAGTTGACGCTCAATAATAAATGAGCGCTTTTTCGCCGAACCGGCATGATCCCACTCTGCAGACGGCCATCGATCCTGAATACGCGCTGTTCCAATTGCTCAAGACCAAAGACAGCGAGAAGGCCTGGGATCACTTCACACAGCACTATGCATCGAGAGTAGCGCAGGCGGTCGAGTATAACGTAAAGGGACGCGATGCCGCCTGTGACGCTTTGGTATATGTTCTTGAAAGACTGAAGTCCGACGATATGAAACGGATACGGATGTATCGCGATGAACGGTCACTGTTCGGTACTTTCCTGTCATCGATCACGCTCAATCTTCTGCGCGACTATTTCCGGAAAAAGGATGGGCGGTTCTACTATCCCCGGGCGCTCAAGAGAAAGCCTGAGCATTTTCAGAAGATGTATCGGCATCATATGCGCGGTCATACCTACACCGAGATCTACGGCATGATATCGGCGGAATACCCCGGTGTTTTTGCCGACTATCCGGCCTTCATGAAAGAGATGGCCCCGCTCACCGCGCTCAATGCGAATAAACGCCGAAAAGCGGCTCATGCGGTGAAAAAGAGCGTACCGCTTGACGGCGAGCACAGCGGCGACATCGATGTGCTGCTTGGCATGAGCACGAACCCCGAAAGGGCATTACTGAAGAACGAAACGCGCACGAAGGATGAGGGGATGATCAGGCACATACAGCGCATCCTGGATGCAATGGATCCCCGTGACAGGCTCATGTTCACGTTGTTCTACACGGACGGGCTTTCGCACAAAGAGATAGAAGCGATGATGCATATCGCCGGCACGGCAAAAAAGTTATGGACGATACGAGCGTTTATCCGTAAAGAATTAAAGAGAAAAGGCATATCCTATGAAACACGTTGATACGCTCATTCCCGCATATCACGATAATATGCTCTCCGCAAAAGAACGATCCGCGGTCGAGGCGCATCTCGCCTCCTGCGACGCATGCCGGGCGAAGCTCCGCGAGCTCCATGATACGGTATCGGCATACAACTCGTCGAAAAGTGATGGTCCGCTGCTTCGCAGGGCGCTGAAGCGAATGGATAAGAGATCTGTCCCTGCGTCAGGGAATGCGCTGCGATTCTCCCTGCGGAGAACGATCTATGTCGCCCTTCCCGCCGCCGCGGTATTATTGTTCGCGCTTATCCTTCCCATAGTACGCGCACCGCGCTACGATACAGCCGTCATCGCATCGATGTTCACCGCCGACCTTTACACGCAGGAAAGCATACGCTCGCGCGGGCAGACGCCGATAATCGCCGCCTCAAAATGCGCGCTTCGTGTCGGCTATTATGCGGCATATATGGACAGATCGCTCAGTGCAGATGACCGCTCCTTCCTCGCCGATATGCTCGCTGATAATGTGCGCTGTGCGGGTGTGCGCATGACGAATACTATCTCAGTGCAGGAAAGGGATATCATGCAGGTGCGGGCGAAATATCCACAGGAGTTCGAGACCGGTGCCGCGTTGTGGAAGTATTCCTATCTTCTCGTCTCGTCAAATACCGCGTATGTTGTTCCGGAACCAGGATATCTTTCGAAAGACGCTGCCGGAAGAAGTTTATATGAACAGATGACCAATGTATCCCCCACAGATCATGCCGCACAGGCGGCAGTACGAAGACGGATCGCAGAATATATCAATAGATAAACACTGACGCCCTTGCTCGTTTTTTTCGCGAGACTTCAGACACGGGGATTGACGGTATACTGCACCCGGATATACTAAACACTCACCCATCCCCCGCCGCGAAATACGCGGCACCCCCTTCCCTCTCTCGCCGAGATGTGAGAGAGGGAAGGGGGCTTAATATCAGTTGAGGATATTGACAGTTGAGATTTTATTTATACTGCAAAAATAATTCAAACAAACAGACACTAAACACTCCCCTTCCCCTCTCTCACTTTTCCGTGAGAGAGGGGAAGGGGCTGGGGGATGGGGTGAGTGTCAAATAGCATTCTATATTCCCCGGACACTCTCACCCGCGGCAACCCCTCGCTCAACGTCACCATACTCGACACCATCGATTCAACGAATACCTACGCAAAAACGATCGCCGCCGACCGTAACACCCTCATCCTCGCCTACGAACAGACAGCCGGCTACGGCCGCTTCCAGCGCGCATGGAAAAGCGGTACGCGAACTGATATCATGATGTCGCTTCTCCTTGTCCGTCCCACCGCCGCACCCGGGGCCATGGTCTCGCTCTATGCCGGCTTTGAGCTCTTGAAGGCGATGGAAGGCTATGTCGACAAGCCGCTTGCAATAAAATACCCCAACGACATATATATCGACGGAAAGAAATGCGCAGGCATCCTCGTCGAGCACATCTATCGCGGCAAAGAACTGGAACGCACCGTCATCGGCATAGGAGTGAACGTGTTCGGCGATACGGCACCGCTCCGCATCGAAGGCATTACCGCCGCATCATTGTCCGAATACGGCTTCTTCGACGATGTGAACGTGCTCATCGAACGATTCCTTTCCGGATTCTTCGGGGAGCAGAGTTTCCTGACCGCCGATGCGCCGCTCTTCATCGAGAAGCTCGCGCGCTATCATATGCTCTACGACAAGCGCGTACGCGTCATCGCCGACGGCGAAGAGTTCGCCTGTACGGCAAAGGACATCACCGTCCGCGGCGGGCTAATGCTTGAAAAAGGCGGCGTATCACATGAATACGTCGATGTATCGATCATAAAGATACTCTAGAATCTTGTATGATATTTCTGCACGATGGGGAATACGCGCCCGGGGCGAAGCGCCTTCCTGCTCACCTTGAGTATGCACGGCGCCTGACGGCGCTTGTATTCGTTCTTATGCAGCGTGGAGACCACCCATATCACCGTCGCGCGTTTATGCGTCTTCGATATCTCCTCGATGCTTTTCCCGTCCTCGAGATACAGATGCAGTATATCATCGAGCACATCGTACGGCGGGAGCGTGTCCTGATCGGTCTGGTCCGGCTTCAGTTCCGCGGACGGCGCCTTGACGAGCACGTTCTCCGGGATGACATTGTTCATGCTCGTATTGATATGCCGCGCAAGGGCGTAGACATCCGATTTAAGGACATCGCCTATCGGAGCAAGCGCCCCGCAGAGATCGCCGTAGAGCGTGGCATAGCCTGTCGACATCTCCGATTTATTGCCGGTAGCGAGCATGAGATAGCCGTACTTGTTCGATAATGACATGAGGAGCATGCCGCGTATCCGCGACTGCAGGTTCTCCTCGGTGACATCATCCTTCATCGCGCGTTCCTTCTCGGCTTCGGTGAACATGCTCCTGCCTACCCCGGTGCGAAGGACATCTTTCATCGCGGCGAAGGGACCCTGTATCGGGAGCGTAAGTTCGCGTATGCCGAGCGCTTTCACGAGCGCGCGTGCATCGCTCACCGAATGGCCCGATGAGAACTCGCTCGGCATGAGCACGCCGAGGACGTTCTCGGCCCCGAGCGCACGTACCGCGAGCACGGCCACCACCGCGCTGTCGATGCCGCCGGAAAGGCCCACCACCGCACGGGAGAATCCGAGCTTGTGGAAATAATCGCGTATGCCGATGGTAAGCGCATCCATGAGATCGGCTATCTTGGGGAGATCCGCCGGCGGTTTTTTCACATACGCGACAAGATCGAACGCAGATGATGCTTCCGTGAAGCGCGGTGCGGCGAAAAGTATCTTGCCGTTGCGTACGACGAGCGATCCCCCGTCGAAGATGAGCGAATCGTTCGCGCCAACCTGGTTGACATAGACGATGGTCGTTTTCCAGCGCTTCGATGCATGCTGTATGAGCTCACGCCGGTAGAGATGCTTGTTCATCTCCCAGGGCGAGGCGCTGATATTGATGATGACCGTCGGCTTCTTCTTCATGAGCTCTTCGAGCGGGTCGCTGTCATAGCGGCGCTTCCTGTTGAACCGCTCGTCGTTCCAGATATCCTCGCAGATGGTTATGCCGATGCGCTCCTTCCCGAACTTCATCACGCGCGGCTTTTCATTGTTCGTCGTGAAATAGCGCGATTCGTCGAAGACGTCGTAGGTGGGGAGCAGCGTTTTTTTTATTACATCGACGATGGCGCCCTTGTGGAACACATACGCTGCGGAAAAAAGGCGTTCCTGGCCATGTATCATCTCACGCAGCGGCGCACCGACGATGACCATGCGCTCCTTGGGCAAGCGTCCCTTGAGATAGCTGATGAACGAATCGGAAAGCTCGAGGAAATCGCGCCGTTCAAGGAGATCGAGCGGCGGATACCCGGTGAGGCAGAGTTCCGGCGTGCAGATACAATCGGCCCCCGCGGCATCGCCCTCGCGTGCTGCCGATATCACTTTATTGAAATTGCCTTCGATATCGCCGACAATGGGGTTCATCTGACCTATGAATACTTTCATCGTTCATCCGTAACGTGTTCGCCACGCGATTATACACCGTGATATGACGAATGCAAACGATGCTTCGCGGCGGCCTCGCTTTGGCGTGCCGTGTTTGACAATCATCTGTGTGCGGGGTATATTTCATATATGAAAAGCCCGTTTTCACAATATGGCGAGAAACCACTGCCCGTCTCCGAACCAGTGGAGAAAACGCTCACCGTGCTCGAACATATCGATGCGAACAGCGGAACGCCGCTCATGATCAACGACCTCTTCACGAAAACACAGATACCGAAAGCAACGCTCTACCGCATTCTTACCACGCTCGTTGCACGGGGATATGTCATCAAGGAGGGTCATTCCTACCGTGCGAATTTCCACATCGAACGCCGTCAGCCGCCTCAAGCAGTATACCTCAATCGCGCCGATGCTGTGATCAATGACATCGTCGCACGGACGTCGCGCTCGGCCGAGATAATGACCGTCGACAGCACGGACCTCTACTGGTATGCAAAGGCGGAGCCGCCTGACAGCGCCATACGCATCGTCGCAAAGAAAGGGTTCCGCCGTACGCTCTATGAGCTCGATGCGCCGTCACGCATCTATCTCCGTCATATCGGCATAGACGAAATGGCGCTCCGGTTCGACAGGAACGATTTCCACGCGAGCGGCCCCGAGAAAAGCGATCACCGCAGACTGCGCTGGGACGAAGCGGCGGATATCATACGGTCGACCGACCCGTTGTTCGCATACGACCTCAGGGGCAACAGCAACGGCATACGCCGTTTCGTGACGCGCGTGCTCGACGCCCGCGGCGCCTTTCTCTGCCTCATCGCTATCGCCGAAGCGGCGCTCATGACGGGCGATGAATCGTCCATCGCGGCGCGCTATGCGGCTGCGCTCAGTGACGCCCGCACATCGCTTATCAATGGGTAAGGTGCCCGACCAGTGAGGTGAAATCCGGGACCGCAACGGGCTTGCTGTAGAGATACCCCTGCATATAATCGCATCGCATATCGGTAAGGAGCGTCTTCTGTACGTCCGTCTCGATGCCTTCGGCGACGACCTGCATGCCGAGATTATGCGCAAGCGTGATGATGCCCTTGATGACCATGTTCGCTTCTATGGTCGGCGACATCACGAACGACCGGTCTATCTTGAGATGGCTCACCGGGAAGCGCGTGAGATAATTGAGCGATGAATACCCCGTCCCGAAATCGTCGATGGCGAAACTGATGCCCAGCGCCCGTATGGCGTCCATGGTCTCCTGCGCGCGCGTGGGGTCATCGATGAGCGTATTCTCGGTTATCTCGAATTTCAGATCGACGCCCGGCGGCGTCTTCTTCACGATCGATGTGACCTCGCTCACGAACTGCGGATCGGCGAACTGCCGTCCGGAAATATTGACGGCGAGGAAGAAATTCTTCACCGCACCGATGTTGAGCCTCGACACGTCGGCAAGCGCACGCTCGATCACCCACGCGCCGATGCTCTTGATAAGGCCCGAATCCTCCGCGATGGGGATGAAATCGTTGGGCGGCACGGACCCGAGGGTGCGGTTCTTCCAGCGTATGAGCGCCTCGGCGCCGGCGAGGCAGCCGACACGATTGACGATGGGCTGATAGTAGAGCTCAAGCTCGTTCCTGCCGACCGCACCGCGCAATTCATTGAGCACCTGGATCCGGCGATACGTACGCTCGTTCATCTCCTCCGTATAGAAGGAGTACGGCGTCTTCGTCTTTTTCGCCTCATACATCGCGATGTCCGCGTTCTTCACGAGGGAGGCGCCCTCCTCCGCGTCGCGCGGATACAGGCTTATGCCGATACTCGCCGATATATGCGCTTCGTTCCCCGCTATCGTGAACGGTGCACGAAGGGCGTCGACTACTTTCCCCGCCACCTGGGCGGCGTCCTCTTCGTGGGCGATGTGCGTAAGGATGACAGTGAACTCATCGCCCGCGAGCCGGAATATCATATCGGTGCTCCGCAGCGTCCCGACGATGCGCTCGGCTATCGATACGAGGAGCTGATCGCCGACGAGATGCCCGACGATATCGTTTATCTCCTTGAAATTATCAAGATCGATGAAGAGGAGCGCACGCAGTTTCTCGCTCTTCGTGCGTGATGCGAGCTTGATCGTCTCGTCGAGCGCCTCGAAGAACGCCTTGCGGTTACCGAGGCCGGTAAGCGTATCGTGATGCGCCATGTGCGCAAGCTCCTCCTCGAAACGCTTCCTCTCTATGATCTCGCCGATCTTGCCGGCGACAAGGGCTATGCCCGCCTGATCGTCAGCGCTCATCGCGCTGTCGTGAAAAAAGCCGAAATGTCCCGCCATTTCTCCGCGGGAAAGGAACGGCACGAGATAGAGACGCGAAAGGCCGAGCAGACTCACCGCCCGCGGGGAAAGTGCGCGCATGATGCGCTTCTCGGGCGGGAACAGGTCGCCGAGAAAACGAGAGAGCGCTTTGCGATCGTCTATTTCGATCGGTTTGCGGTCGGTGTAGAATTCGGTGATGCGGCTTCCCGGGAACAGCGCGACGGTCTTGCCGATCACTGACGCCCCGGTGAAGCGCTCGGCAGCGGCGATCTTATTCCTGTCTATCGTGCTGTATTTGTAGATGAACGCGTCCGCGCCCTTGCGCAGGCTCACATCGACGTCGGTGAACCCATAGAGCGATTTGAAACGCTCGCACGTGAAACCGATGATGTCATCGAGGGAATCTCCGGCGAGGAAACGGCTGTTTATGTCGTTGACGAGCGAGATGCTCCGGTACGCCTCATCGGCCTTTTTCTGCGCGGCACGCCGTGAAGAAATGTCGCGCGCGAGGGCAAGTATCGCCGGGCGTTCCCCGTAAAGCACGGCGGTCGCCTTCACCTCCACGGGAACGGTCTCCCCGTCCGCCACGCGCAGATTCGTCTCGAAGATGGCATGCCCGCCGTTGGCGAGCGAACGATAGATGATCTCATCAAAGCCTTTATCGACGATGTCGGCGAACGAACGTTTCACGAGCGCCTCACGGGATATGCCGAGGCGGTTGACCGCCATGGCGTTCGCTTCTATTATCTTCCCCGCCATATTTTCCGTGCGTTCGAACAGGAGGACGATATCGCTGATGTTGTTGAACAGCGTCCGATAGCGCAGCTCGCTCTCGGAGAGATCCTCCTGCACACGGCGGCGCGAAATGGCGATGGAGATTATCCGGAGCATGTCGGGAATGATGTCCTTATACCGTTCCGACCACCCGGGTTTCGCTTTCTTCTCGCGGCACATATCGAACGATATAATGGTATCGAGCGGATTTTTTGACGTGCGGTACGGGACGGCGAGAACAGCATCCACGTTCTGTTCCGCGACGAGCCCCTCGACAAAACGACGGATCGTACGCCGAAGAAAGACCGGCGCCTTCTTTATCAGTCCCTCGATCGTGACCTCGAAATACGTTTCCTTGATGAATAGATTGATGAGCCATACCGGGATGAGCGCGCCGACTGACGGGCGTACCCCCTCCTCACGCCACTCATGCGTCGTGACGAAATTCTTCCCCTGCCGTACATTGAAGCAGGCGCGGCTCACGCCGAACGCAGGCCCGACGATATCGAGCAGCCTCTGTATTATCTGCGTTTCGGAAAGCGACGTGTCGTCCGCCGTCTCCCATATCGCGGTGCGCAGCGCCTTGAAATCATCGGAACGGACCGCGGACGTCCTTCCCGTCCTTCGCCTAGGCACACGCACGCGCTTCATCGGCCGCTCTTCTCGATACGGATGATGCGCCATCGATGTACGGACTCATCGAAGTTCATTGCCAGCACCCAGTATCCTCCGGCAGCGGCGGGCATGATGACGCTGCCGCGGTCGGCATCGACCTCGGGATCGTATGCGAAGGACGTGAACTCATTGGAACGGACCGCGGTACGAAAGCCATTGGTGAGTATGCCGGGGTCTATCGAGCGCGACGCGAACCAGGCGCTGTCGCCGTCCGCCGCGGCAGTGATCGCTTCACTGTAAAGCGCGATCATTGCACGCTTGCGGGACAGGGACTCGTTCGTGCAGCCGCAGGCAAGGAGAACGATGATGATAACAGCGTACGGCCTCATCGCTGCCCCGCCGATGCATCGTCGATATTGATGGTCAGGAGCCGCCACTCGCCGCCCTGCCAGAGCGCGACGTATTCGAGCGCATGTGCATGCGACCGCTCGCCGCCGTAGCGTATGCAGGCGACAACGCGGGCAGCCTTGCGGTGGATATCGTAACGCACCGGATAGGCGCCGCTTGCGGGGAGCTCTGACGCCATGGACGATGCATCATCGGAGAATATGCGGCGGAAAAAAACGCCTTTATCGGCTATCGAGGCCTTCACATCGCGGGGATCGAAGGCGAAGCGAAAGGGCATTGCACGGAGGGCGGCAACATCCTTGACGGCCTTTGCCGGGATGAAGAAGGAGAAGAACGTCCGCGCATCGCGCGTTACGATGGTCCGCGAGAGGCGTGTCTCGAATGCGGCAAGCGACATGAGCGGCGCATCATACCGTGCGCACGAGAAGAACATGAGTGCACAGAGGAACCCTACTGCGGGCATGACTTTCATAGGGGAAATTATATCGCACCGCGGCGGAAAAGCAAACTGGCAAGCGCATGCTGAGCCATGAGAAAACCGCACGCCGCCGATTGATAAAAATATCGAATAGGGTATAATGCAATCCCGGTACAAAGCTTCGTACTACGGGATATCGCATGTCAGTCAAACATCTGCTCGGTCTTGAAGACCTCTCTCGCAGAGATATCGAGAATATACTCGAAACAGCAAAACCGTTCAGGGACGTATTCACCCGTTCGGTGAAAAAGGTCCCCGCGCTCATCGGCAAGACCGTCGTTAATCTCTTCTTCGAGAACTCCACGCGCACCCGCACAAGCTTCGAGCTTGCCGCAAAACGTCTTTCCGCGGACGTCATCAATTTCACCGCCTCGGCAAGTTCGGTCTCCAAGGGCGAAACGCTCATCGATACGGTAAAAACGATAGAAGCACTTGCCTGCGATATCATCGTCATGCGGCACAGCGAATCGGGTGCGGCGAGCATGCTCTCAAAACAAGTGCGCTCAAGCGTCGTCAATGCCGGCGACGGCATGCACGAACACCCCACACAGGGCCTTCTTGACATGTTCACCATGCTCGAACACAAGAAGCGCATCGAGGGACTTAAGGTCGTCATCGTGGGTGACATACTCCACTCCCGCGTGGCGCGCTCAAACATCTTCGGTCTCATTACACTGGGCGCGCATGTGACGCTCTGCGGCCCCCCGACGCTCGTCCCGCGATTCGAAGGCCTCCCGCTTACCATTGAATACGATCTTGCCAAGGCGATAAAGGATGCGGACGTCGTCAACATACTCCGCATACAGCGCGAACGCATGGATGCCAATTACTTCCCGTCGCTCCGCGAGTACACCAATCTCTTCGGCCTCACTGAGGAGAAACTCAAACATGCGAGAAAGGACCTCATGATAATGCATCCGGGGCCGATGAATCGCGGCGTGGAGATAGCGCACTCCGTCGCCGATTCCGAGAACTCGGTGATCACCGAGCAGGTGACGAACGGGGTCGCCATACGCATGGCGGTGCTCTATCTCGTATCCGGCGCAAAGGAGACGACCATTGCTGTTGATTAAGAATGGCATCGTTACCGATCCGGCCAACGGCATCGAGAACGAGAAGCTCGATATACTCATCGACGGGGCAGTCATCACGAAAGTGCAGAAGGCCATCACCGCCTCCGGCGCCGAGGTCATCGACGCTTCCGGCAAGCACGTGTTCCCGGGCCTCATCGATATGCATGTGCATCTGCGCGAGCCGGGCGAGGAGCACAAGGAGACGATAGCTTCGGGGAGCAAAGCGGCCGCCGCGGGCGGGTTCACCACCATCGCCTGCATGGCCAATACGAAACCGGCCACGGACACGGCGAGCCAGATAAAGTTCGTCGTCGTGACCGCGGAAAAGGAAGCCGCCGTGAACGTACTCCCCTACGGCGCGGTGACGAAGGACCTTGCGGGTCAATCGCTCACCGAATTCGGCGACATGCTCTCTGCGGGCGCCATCGGTTTTTCCGACGACGGCCATACGATAATGAACGCGAACGTCATGCGCCGGGCGCTCGAGTATCTGCGTATGTTCGACAAGCCCATCATCGTACATGCGGAAGATGACAATCTTTGCGGCAACGGCACCGTGCATGAAAGCGCGTTCGGCCAGAAGAAGGGACTTAAGGGCATACCGAAGGAAGCGGAGGAGATAATCATCGCACGCGATATACATCTTGCGAAATTGACCGGCGGACGTGTTCACTTCACGCATATTTCAAGCGACGGGTCGATCGCCCTCGTCCGTGAGGCGAAAGCGAAGGGACTTCGGGTAAGCGCGGATGTTACACCGCATCATCTGTCGCTCTCCACCGAGATGATAGCCGATTATGATACGAACATGAAGATGCGTCCGCCCTTGCGCTGCGACGAGGACCGCGCCGCACTCAGAGCGGCCGTGCTCGACGGCACCGTGGATGCCATCGCCACCGACCATGCGCCGCACAGCGAGTTCGAGAAATCGCTCGAGTTCGGTATCGCCCCCAACGGCGCCATCGGGCTTGAGACCGCGGTGCCGGTGGTGCTCGAACATATCGTGGAGTATAAACGCGAGCGCATGCCGCTCCTCGCACGTGTGCTATCAGCGAACCCCGCACGCATACTCGGCATAGACCGCGGCACGCTCTCCGTCGGCAGGACCGCTGACGTGACCATCATCGATACGGGGCGCGAGTACACCTACACGAAAGAACAGATCGTGAGCAGGAGCAAGAACTCGCCGTTCATCGGCAAAAAGCTCAAAGGACTCGCCGTGTATACCATCGTCGGCGGGAAGATAGTACACAAGGCGTAACGCTCAGCGCAAGTTGCTGCTCATTCCTCCCAATATGCTATCACATCAGCGCACCGCATTCCTCACCCGATAATCCGCCGGCGAAAACCCCGTCTGCTTCTTGAAATAGCGCGAGAAATAGAATTCGTCGTTGAACCCGAGCTCGCGGGCCACATCCTTCACCGATCGCGCGGTGAGCACGAGGAGGTCCTTCGCGCGGCGCATGAGCTTCCTGTCGCGGTAGGCGCGTATCGTCTCGCCGGTATCGCGGAAGAACGCCCGCGAAAGTCCGGACACCGACATCCCCATGGCACGCGCGATGGAGCCGATGGATAAGGTATCGAACGCGCCGTGCTCAAGATGCGAAAATAGCGCGCGGTAGCGCTCGGCTATGGCAGCATCCCTCGCAAGCGAATCGATATCGATGTCGGCGAAACCGGCAAGCGATGAAAGAAGGAATGCCTTCACGCGCATGATATCTCCGAGCTTTTTGCGCCCGGTCAATGCGATCATCCCCCGCAGGCGGGACATGTCATCGATGGGCATCGATCGCACCTCGCCGAGATCATCGAAAACGTCCTTCCCGGGATACAACTCGAAACGAAAATGGATGTAGAACTTTTCTATCGTCGAATCCGTGCCGGCGGTATAGGATGTATTCACCGGTATCAGATAGATATTCCCTTTCGACAGCGGTATCTTCTGTTTGCCGTGAGAAAGCCAGCCCTTCCCGTTGAGCACGAAATATAAACGATCGTATGCCACATGGTCGTCGGTAAATCCCCAATCGCGCTCACCGTAATAATGGCCATGCACAAGAACGCTGATGGTCACTCGGTCGATGATGTTCGCGAACAAGGGATGCTGTATCTTTTTTATCATCATCCATTTCCCTGAAAAGCCCGTCCATGGAGAATCCATTTTTGTCCATGGACTATGCATCATCAATGCAGTATCTTTATCTCGAATTGTACGGGAAACACCGTATATTTCAACCGAGGTCATTATGAACAGCATTCCCTATCTTGCTCCGTACGTATCCGTCGGCGACATGAAGCAGGCATCGCTCGCATGGTTCCGCAACGCCACATTCGGCATGTTCATCCACTATGGCCTCTATTCGCTCCTCGGCCGCGGTGAATGGGTGCAGTATCACGAGAAGATACCCGTCACCGAGTATGCGAAACTCAAGGATGATTTCACGGCGGAGAAATTCGATGCCGATGCGTTCGTCGATCTTGCCGTCGATGCGGGAATGAAATATATCAACATCACGACACGGCATCACGATTCGTTCTGCCTGTTCGATACGAAGACCACCGATTTCAAGAGCACGAATTCACCGGCCAAGCGCGACCTCGTGTATGAGCTTGCGAACGCATGCGCGAGAAAGAACATCGGGCTTTTCTGCTACGTGAGCTACGGCGCGGACTGGCGGCACCCGTATTTCCACTCCCGCGAGCATGGCAGCGTCGCCGCACGGCCGGATTATCCCTCGGCACAGCCGGAGTATCTCTACCGTGAGAAAAAAGATTTCCGGAGATACATGGACTATGTGCACGCGCAGATAGGGGAGCTTCTCACGAAGTACGGCCCCATCGCCGGGATATGGCTCGATCTGATAATGGATTACTATTTCGCTCACGAGCTCTACCCTATCGAAGAGACATACGCGCTCGTGCGAAAACTTCAGCCGCAGACGCTCATCTCGTTCAAGCAGGGTGCTACCGGCATGGAGGATTTCGCTGCGCCGGAACGACAGGGGGCTTCGCTTGCAGAACGGCTCGAGAAGATGAACGCGCCGGCATCGTCAGTGGAGGTGGCGCGCAATGCCTGGGGAAAGAACAAAGATAAATGGAACGAGATATGCTCAACGCTTCAAATGCACAAATGGGGATACGCAAAGGATGAGCCGCATAGAGATGCCGACTTTGTCATGGCCATGCTCGGCAATGCGCGGGCGCATAACAGCAATCTCATCATGAACACGGGTCCGCTCCCGGACGGGTCGATACATGAAGGCGATGCGGCCGTGCTCAGGGAAGCAGGTAGGCGTATCCGCGAGAACGGCTTCCCGCCAGCGTTGGTGTATAACGAAGAAGAGGCAAGATCGAGCGGCGCCGCCGCAGGAGCGTAAGAAGCCGTCATTCTCAAAATAAGTCTCTCATAATGATTTGATCCGTCCGACGGAAGGGTTAACGATGGACATGCTCGGCCATTCGCTCCACGCTTGTCATATGCGTCATATTATTATCGCTATTCCTTTTTCGAATTTTTTACATTTTCCTTTATTATATGTACTTTGTCCGATTTATATCCAGCGTTCAATGCTTTTCAGCAAATTCATTGACAAATGACAATGGTGTGTTAGAATCCCCGCACTGTCCTTCAACGCTGATGTAGCTCAATGGTAGAGCATCTGATTTGTAATCAGAGGGTTGCAGGTTCAAGTCCTGTCATCAGCTCATTCGTGCAGTGAACCTTACATCTCCCGCGGCGGATGCTCGCGAACGCGCTCGGCGAACATATCTTCCATAAGACTTCTCACGCGGGTGAGCATGTAATACGCCCAGAGCTCCTCCGGTGCGTCATGGAGACAGCGCTCAGATACTTCACTCTTCGAAAGTTCTGCGTTGCTTATCACGTTCACACCGTGCATGTCCTGGACCACGTCGCCGTTATATGATCCGCCTTTAAGCACGAACGGCGGCAGTCTGTCATGCATGATGTGGTTGCGGAGTATCCGTATGAACGACGCCTCGTTGAAGCGCGACGGCGGAATGATATAGTACCACGATGCGGCATTGATAAGCGTGTTCAGATTGAGATCGGCGAGGTCTTCCGAGCAGGACGCCTTTTTGACGGCGCCGACCTCTTTATAGGTAATGTATCCGCTGTCGGCGATCTTTTCCTCAAGAAGGCAGATGATGCATTGCTCGAACAGGACGCCGCTCATCACGCATGAGGCCTCGAAATGAGCGAAATAGTAGGTCTGATGCGTCTGATAGAGGAGATCGAGTATGCGCCGCACGCGCGGGCTTTCGGCCACATCCCCGACATGGAGCTGCCCGTGCGCCAACTTTTTCCTGCGTGCCTCCGCCTCGGCTACGACGGCGGGCGAATACCGTTCGGTGAGCGGCTGATATGCCATCTATCCATTATCGGGAATCGGGCGTGAAAAATAGAGTTCGTATCCATACTATACTGTCCGCCCGTGCTGTGATGCTCGTTCGCACACGCCCTGGCGTTATGCGCCGTTTTGTCGCTTCGACGCTTTTCTTCTTAAATACGCATCGCGCACTTTGTCGAGACTTCGAGTGAGCAGTGTTCCCTCCGGCACAGTGATAACGAACTATACTACGGAGCGATGTTCTCGCAAAGGGCGTATAAAAAAAGACCGCCACCCTCCCGTGAAGGAGAATGACGGTCTTTTACATCCAGGTAATTTGTTATACGACGTATGTCGAAGCGCTCGTATTCCCGCCCCGGCCCGTCCAGTTCGTATGAAAGAACTCGCCGCGTTTCTTGTCGGTACGCTCATACGTATGTGCGCCGAAATAATCGCGCTGCGCCTGAAGGAGGTTCGCCGGGAGGCGTTCGCTCCGGTAGCCGTCGAAATAGTTGAGCGCGGTCGAGAGCGCGGGCGTCGGTATGCCGTTGACGACGGCGGCACCGATGACATTGCGCCAGCCGTCCTGCGCACGGTCGACCTTGTCCTTGAAGAACGGATCGAGGAGGAGATTCGCTATGTTCACGTTCTTATCGAACGCTTCCTTTATCTTGCCGAGGAACACGGAACGGATGATGCAGCCGCCGCGCCACATGAGCGCGATGCCGCCGTAATTGAGGTTCCACTTGTATTCCTTCGCCGCTTCGCGCATGAGGAGGAAGCCCTGCGCATAGGAGACTATCTTTGAGGCGTAGAGCGCGTTCTTCAAGTCCTCGATGAATTTCTTCTTGTCGCCGGAGAACGATCTCTTCGGGGCTTTGAATTCCTTGCTCGCGACGACACGTTCATCCTTGACCGACGAGAGACAGCGTGCGAACACCGCTTCGCCGATGAGCGTAAGGGGTACGCCGAAATTGAGCGCGGATATGCCCGTCCATTTGCCCGTGCCCTTCTGGCCTGCGGTATCGAGTATCTTCTCGACGATGGGGCCGCCGTCCGCATCCTTGAACGCAAGTATGTCGCGCGTTATCTCGACAAGATAGCTTCCGAGATCGCCGTTGTTCCATTCCTTGAACGTGTTGTGCATCTCGTCATAGCTCATGCCAAGCACATCGCGCATGATGTGATACACTTCGCAGATGAGCTGCATATCGCCGTATTCGATGCCGTTGTGCACCATTTTGACGAAGTGCCCCGCGCCGTTCTCGCCCACCCATTCGCAGCAGGGCGAACCGTCCTCCACTTTCGCGGAGATGGACTGGAATATCGGTTTTACCGTAGGCCATGCCGCGGATGAACCGCCCGGCATTATCGAGGGACCGAGGAGCGCGCCCTCTTCTCCGCCGGAAACACCCGTGCCGATGAAGAGAAGGCCTTTGCTTTCCACATATTTCGTGCGGCGTATCGTGTCCTCATAGTTCGAGTTCCCGCCGTCGATGATGATATCGCCCTTCTCGAGAACGGGGAGGAGCTGTTCGATGGTATCGTCAACAGCATTGCCCGCTTTGACCATTATCATCACCTTGCGCGGACGTTCGAGGTTCTCGGAAAGCTCCTTCAATGAATGCGTGCCGATGATCTTCTTTCCCTTGCCGCGGCCGCCCGTAAAATCGTCGACCTTTGACGTGGTGCGGTTGAACACAGCAACGGTGAATCCCTTGCTTTCCATGTTCAGTACGAGGTTCTCGCCCATGACGGCAAGACCGATGAGACCGATGTTCGCTTTTGCCATTGTTATACTCCTGTGATTGCCGCTGTATAATAGCGCATGTGCGGTGAAAAGGGAATGGATGGAATAGCCGGGGATGAATAAAATCGACTTTTATGAATACCGGCACAGACCCGCATATTTCACGGCGGGAAAATGAACACCCTGTCCGGTGAGATCGAACGACAGAACATGACGCATGCCCATGCTATATTCCTCAACGTAACACGGTCACGGAGGACGGCATGGACTTGAACGATAAGGCTTTTATACGGCGCAATCTGGTCGAGATACTCAAGCGCATCCTGAAGCTCTCCGCGGAAAAGACCGTGCTCTATATCAGCGATAATGAATGGCTGGTCATCCTGAGCGCATTTTCGTTCATCTACGACGATAAACGCCTCATCAAATCGCTCTATGCGGAAAAGAAGCTCTGCCGCGACGGGGAGAACGATGCCGCGAACAGAAAGCGTACACGCGCCTTCCTTCAGAAGATAATGTCGCTGATAGCGGCAACGGCGGCAGAACCGCCGCGCGAAGGCTCGCAGATGGAAACGAAGATAGACGGCATTATACGTTCGCTCGGGCTCGGCCGGAAGGAAAAAACGCTCCTTATAACAGCGATCATATCCTATATGTTCGATCTTTCCGATATCAGTCTCGGCGTGAACAATTTCATGGCGAGCGTGCGCTATCTGAACATCGTCACCCGACTCCCTGTGCCGTTCCTGCTCAAGGCACTTTCGCCGGACAGCACGCTTCATGCGTCGAAAATACTCAGGAAAACAGGGGGATATCACCCGTTCAATAACATCGCCATCGACAGCGGCATTGCCGCAGCGATAACGAGCAGTGCCGTCAAGGGCACGGAAATATTCTCTCATTTTTTCCGTGAAGTCCCGCGGGGGATGGGTATGCGGAATTTCCGCCACCTCGATAAGGACAGCGTCATCGTACGCGATATACTGACGAACGCTGTACGGCAGCGGACGCGCGGAGTGAACATCCTCCTCTACGGAAGGCCCGGCACGGGGAAGACCGAATATGCGCGGAGCATACTGTCTTCGCTCAAGATACGCGCGCTTTCCATCGAGCAGTTCCGCGAGAAAGAGACCGACGAGGACGGCAAGGACAGGAAGGCGCCGGCGCCGGAGGAGATGCGTCTGGGTTATTTTTCGCTCTGCCAGCGCATACACCGCGAGGCAGCATCATCCGCGATCATATTCGACGAGGCCGATGCCGTGCTCAATACCATGTCCATGTTCAACGAGAACAGCACCGATAAATCGCCCGTTATAGAAGCGCTTGACCGCGGGAACATACCCGTCATCTGGATAGTCAACGGCATACGCCATATGCACGAGGCCGTTCGCCGCCGTTTCAGCTATTCGATGCGTTTCGACACCATGCCGCACGACGTGAACGAGCGTATCTGCCGGCAGGGCATTGAGCGCGAGGGCATTCCCGAAGAGGCATATACCGAAACGATACAGAGCTTCATCAAGGAGAACCGCATGACGGTGGGGCAGACGACGCTTGCGCTGAAACGCGTCGGGGAGATGAAAGGCCTTTCCGCTGCCGAACTTTCAAGCCGCCTTGAGCGCGTGCTTGTCAGTATGAGCTCGCTCGAGAAGGGACGCACGGTGAGCACCGCCGACAGGATATCAGGCCATTATGATCTCTCCTTCCTTTCCATCGATACGAAGCCCGAGAGCATCATCGACGCCGTCGAACGTTTTACCGACCTAAAAAAAAAGAAGCTCGCATTGCCGGTAAAGAACCTCAATATGCTGTTCCACGGGGCACCCGGGGTGGGGAAATCCGAGTTCGCGCGCTACATCGCCGAGAGCGCGGGAAAACCGCTCATCATAAAACGCGCCTCGGACATCTTCGACATGTACGTCGGTGGGAGCGAGAAGAACATACGCGCGGCCTTCGATGAGACCGAGCAGCAGAACGGCATACTCCTCTTTGACGAGGCGGATTCCTTCTTCCAGCGGCGCGAGAATGCACAACGTTCATGGGAGATCTCGCAGGTCAATGAGCTCCTCAACGCCATGGAGCGTTTCACGGGCATTCTCATCTGCACGACGAATTTCATCGATAATTTCGACCGCGCGAGCCTTCGTCGGTTCGCCTTCAAGGTCCGTTTCGATTATCTTTCCGGGGCGCAGTGCATCGACGCCGCACAGAAGATATTCGGCGATATTCTTCCCGATCACGAATTATGCGCGCTTGTCAAAACAGTGGCCTTTGCGGAAATGCTTGCCATAGGGGATTTCAAGGACGTGTATCAGCAGATAGTGTTCGACCCGGATCCGACCGCCGAGAAGATAGCGGCATTGCTCAGGCATGAGGCCGATTCGCGGACGGGGTCGGCAAAACCCGGCATCGGCTTCCGCGTGCCTCGCGAGTAGCTACACGACGCCGTTCAGCATCTGCTGCTTTTCCGGGAGACGACATATTTTGTCGCATGAATGAGTTACTATTTCGAGAAAGAATGAACTGCCGATAAAGCACACCATTATGCGATCAGGCTGATCGGGCACGTAACGGAGGATGTATATGGGCGCGAAGATATCACAGGCGGCTTTGGGCGCTATACGATCACCTGCCGGCACCTATATCCGCGCATTGAGCGCGCTGCCGGGGTATACGAGATTCATTTCCATGACCGATGTCGAGCGCAGCAGCATAAGCACCAGGGAAATACTCAAGGGCCGGCTTCTGGATGCAAAACCGGTGAATGAAAAACGATACGGTCATATCTATACGATGGTACGAACCATTGCGGACATGTTCGGTATCGCAATGCCCGAGCTCTGGGTATCCCGACGGGCGTATGAGGATGCTCCCGGCATGCGTAACTGCTTCGCCTTTATCCATAAGAAGATAACGGCCGTTCAATTCACCAAAGAGCTCCTCGCGGACGATGTCTCCATCGATGAGATGCGCGCTGCCGTTGGTCATGAGATCGGTCATATCGTGTACCATGCTGCCGAGCTCGATACGTGGATAAAAGCGTTTGTGCAGAAGCTATTCAATGAAGACGAGCAGTATCTCACAGAAGAGGAACGGCGTCTTATAAAGAACGCCGATGACCCGGTATGGCACTGCATCTTTCTTGCGAACATCATTTCCCAGATGGACGAGATGAATGCCGACAGGATAGCGGTGCTGGCATCGCAAGACCCGGCAATACCGGCGGATTGGGTCATCGCCAATGACCCTCACAGCAGCGTAAAGCGCAGGGATGGACTGACGCCGGAAATGGATGATCTCGACATGTCGCATCCGCATCCGCTTATCCGGAAAAAATGCATGGAGCTGTTCTTTGATTCCGATGTATGCAGATCGGCCGGGCTCGGTGTGGGTCGGTACACTATCGATGAGGTCAACGCCGCTGTGCTGGAAATGCTGCCGATACGGTTGTTCAGGGATTCATTTGAGGTTACAGGGCTGATGGGAGGATGAACTTGGCGGTTCATCGCTTGAAATGAATGCATGCATCCATCGCGGCAGTAAAGAGATCGGCGGCAGCTGCGTCGAAGTTGTCTCGAACGGCAAAAGAATTATCATCGATCTCGGCCTGCTCCTTGACGCAAAAGAAAATAACAGCAGCCTTCTGCCAAACGTAAAAGGATTGGACGGCAACGACGATTTGCTGCTTGCAATAATCATCTCGCACATACATCTGGATCATTTTGGATTGCTTGCGTATGTTGATAAGAAGATCCCGGTCATCATGGGGAAAGCGGCGCGCAATATCGCGACAGCGGCCGCGCCGTTCATGCCGGGGGCATGGACTGTACCGAATGCAGGGTTGGATATGGTGTCGGAAAAGTCATTCGTACTCGGGCCGTTCACCATAACGCCGTTCCTGACGGACCATTCCGGATACGACGCATACTCTCTGCTCATTGAAGCGGACGGGAAACGCCTTTTTTACAGCGGTGATCTCCGTATGCACGGAGCCAAGGCGAAATTGACGGAACGGATGATAGAGCATGCTCCGGAGAACATCAATGTGCTTTTATTGGAAGGTTCATCGCTCGGGCGCATTGACAGTGCGACATCATTCCCGAGCGAAGAGGATATCGAAGAACAGTTCGTCAAAGAATATGAAAGAACGGCCGGAATGGTGCTGGTGCAGGTGTCTTCGCAGAATATAGACCGTATCGTAAAGATATTCAGGGCGTGCAAGAGGACCGGCAGAAGGCTTGTCATCGATCTCTATTCAGCCGTTATCCTTGAAGCAACGGGGAACGAAAATATACCGCAGTCGGACTGGCCGGAGGTGGCGGTGTATATTCCTCAGCGGCAGCGGGTGCAGATAAAGAATGAAAAATGGTTCGAGCTTTTACAGCATCATTCCACGAACAGGATCTATCTCAAGGATTTGAAAGAAATATCGGAAAGATCTGTCCTGCTTTTCCGCTCGCTGCACATGAGTGATCTTGAGCAGGCTGGATGTCTTCGCGGAGCATCATATATCTACTCGCTGCGGGAAGGGTATTGGGAACAGGGATCGTATGATCATATACGGAACTGGCTGGAGAAACATTCCATTCCGAAGGTGAGCATTCATACGTCCGGGCATGCGAGCCCGGCAGATCTGAAACGGTTTGCGGACGGATTAAAGCCGCGGAGGATAGTTCCGATACATACATTCGCGCCGGAGAAATATTCAGAACTGTTCGATAATGTGGAGTTCCATAATGACGGTAAATATTGGGAAGTGTGACCGTAGATGATCGAACCGCTATGCAGCGGATGGATACACCACGGTCCCATATTCAAGGATAGAGCGTAAGAAATCATCACCGGACTCGAGCAGTATCGGCTCTATATCGGTATCGATCGGACGGCGGAGCTTATACAGCTGAAAGCTGATGTCAAGGATATCCCCGTTCAACTTATCGCAAACGACAGCGACATCGATATCGCTGTACCTGTTCTGTGTGCCGCGTGCGTATGATCCGTACAGTATGATCATTTTTACCGGCATTACCGCACGAACAGCTTCTGCATACTGCTTTACTTTTTCAATAACGTCAGTATCCATTGATACAGTCCCTCCGTTCTTTTCACTATCTCCCCGCAGCGTTCCGGGGTCATTGCAGCAAGCAGCCGTTCTTCCTCATCAAGATAACGTGAACGCACATTGAGCGGACTCAGGAAATCAATGAAATCCTTCTGCTCTTCTGAAAGCAGTTCATAAATGCCCGCTTCCTTGATAAGTCTGGTCAGATTATGTATATATGGCGGAGCGGATCGTTTTACAGAATAGTAATAGCCTTTGATGATCTTCTCAAGGGTTTGATGGCAGAAAAACACCGATTCGGGATATTTCCCGTGTTCGTGAAGCAGCTTTGCCGTGTCATGATCGCGCGCAGCGATCTCTATCCAATGTGTAACAGCATCATCGGGTGTCATGTATCCACCGTTTCATATCAGCGTAACCATCAGTATAACATATCGTCACAGTGTTATCGGCCTGTGCATGGTATCACTGAACAACGTTTTATTCAACCGGCGGGATAGCGATCAGCGCAAGAGCAATACCCGCAGGGAGCATTGACATTGTGTCTTTCTCCAGCCTGCGACATATTCTGACGCATCTTTGCAGTAGATTGAGCGCACAGGAGGCGAACAATGATTGACACGAAAAAACTCTATGATGCGGCACTGGTACGGTTCAAGGCTCTCTGCGCCGATGTGCCCGAAGCCGACAGGAATGCGTATGCGGTATATTCTTCCCCCGCAGGGCAATGCGAGATCACGCTGGATGCCGCGCATATTTTTGATGATTTTCCGGCCTTCTTTGCCGATGATGCTGCAAAACAAAGGGCGTCCGAATTGAAGAAAGAGCTCCTGCGGCTTTCTGAATCCGTGAAAAAAAGCGACAGCGCGTCGCTCGCGGAGGGGCTCAGGCAGGCGGAAACGCGTTTCGCGGCCGCTCTCCGTACGCTCACGCTTGATGCGCGTGTTTTCGTAGAGCTCCGTTTCAAGACGCTCGACTACGGCCTTATCGCGCGGCTCAAACGCCATCCGCTCGTGCATCAGCCCGAAGAGCTCATGAGCGCGGCTTCCATACGCGTCGTGCTCGATGCGGCGCGGGTGTTCGCCGCAGGGAAAGAGCATGAAGTATGACGATATTCCCGTAGAGGAGGAGCGGCTTGTGCTCGGCTCCATGCTCCAGTCGCCGGGTGCGGCGGCGGTCGCCATCGACCTTCTGGAACCGGACGACTTCGCCGACGATCTCCACCGCGAGCTTTACCGCGATCTTCGGCATGCGTTCAAAGAAAAGAAAAAATTCTCGGCTGAGAAATTATTTGAGCGCTACCTTAACGAGAAAACCCCGGATGAACGCCAGGCCCGTATCCGCGAACTTATCGACGTCATACCGGATGTTACGCGTACATACTACTACGCGATTAAGCTTCTTGAGGTCTCGCTCCTCAGAAAGATATGGAAGCGGCTTATAAGTATAATGCTCAGCATGAGGGCGCCCGGCGACGAACACGCCGTTGCATCCGTTGCCGCGCGCATATCCGAGCTTCATGAATTCATACAGACACGGTATCCGTTCCCGCCGATGAAGGATGAGAAATGAAAAACACATTCACCGCCATTGATTTTGAGACTGCCAGCACCGGGAGAACAAGTATATGCCAGGTCGGCCTTGTGCGCGTTGTACGCGGCAGGATACAGCGCACGTATTCATCGCTCGTACAGCCGCCGGGGAACAGTTACCGATCGGATTTCATCGAGATACACGGCATCGATGCGGCAATGACCGCCGATGCAAGGACGTTCGATCGAGTTTGGCCGGAGATACAAAAGTACATCGAGGGCGAACTTGTTGTCGCTCATAATATATCGTTCGATGACGGCTGTCTCAGGCATACCTTGGCGCATTTCGGCATCGCTGTCCCGGAGTACGAGACGGCGTGCACGTACAAGATCTATGATAAAGGGCTCGCGGACTGCTGCAGGGAATACGGGATAAAGCTCAACCATCACGAGGCGCTATCGGATGCGACGGCATGTGCAAAGCTGTACCTGAAATATACGCGGCGAAACCGCAGCGGCAGATAATGTCGTGACCATGCAGTACCATAGGGACAAGGAGCAGAATTATGAGAAAAAACACATGTGACACGGCAATGTCCGCAGTATTTGCATGCGCCTGCATTGCGCTCATCATCATCCCCATACCGGCGATGATCAACGATATACTTCTCGCAGCGAATATATTCCTCGGCATATCCATACTTGCTGCGGCGCATTATGCTGTAAAAAGGAACACCGCCGATGGATTCCCGGCTGTTGTGTTCGCGATGACCGTATTTCGTTTTACGCTTGCAGTTACCATCATGCGTCATATTCTTGCAGAAGGAACAGCATTCGATATACGTATCATCCAAATACCAGGTGTGTTGGCATCTTCTCATATTTTCGCGGCCGGCATGCTCATATACCTCGTGCTCACCGGTGTGAATTACTTTCTCATCACGCACGGCACGGCCAGGATATCGGAGGTTGCCGCACAGTTCGCATTGGATTCAATGCCGCCGAAAATGCTTGCGGTCGATGCTGCACTCAATGCCAAGACGATATCATGGGACGAAGCAACTGCCCAGCGTAAGGAAATTCGCCGTATCGTAGACATGCACGGGACAGCTGACGGTGCGGCTACGTTACTGAGATACGAGATAATGACGGTCACCGGGCTCATCATGCTCACGTGTGTGTCCGCATTCCTGCTCGATGTATCCCTCCGCGGTGCATCACCCATCGCATCTGCAAATATATACAGCGGGCTTGCTGCAGGATCTGCCGCTTATATGTTGGTCTCCTCGATGCTGTCGCAGATTGCGCTCTATACTATCAGCACAGGCGGAGAATGGACGAACCGATCAAGAAGCGACATAAGCTGAAAATACAGATCCATCTGAACAATTGATCCAGTCGCGAAAAGAGAGAACAAGGGGTCATGACCCCTTGTTCTCAACTATCTAGATGACGTTATGATGCACACAATGCTGTCGCAACAAGTGACCGGTATTTTCGCGATCCCCACCTTTTCCCCATCACGAGCCATGTCTGAGCCTCATGCGGATATTTTCATTTGCTCCGCTGCCCATTGCCGCACCATTTTTTCCTCTTTCTCCTTCGGCTCACGATTCCTCACACCCTTCACCTGGCCCAGCGTGTATCGGCCGTTATCGTTCACGACCTCGATGGTAAGACGGCTTTTGCCGTGCACGGCTGAGAAAAAGAACCGCGTCCCGGCAACGGCGTCCCGAACAAACCGTGCAACGCAGTGCTTCATAGCAGCGGTCTCATCGAACAGCCGCTGCGCCGTCGTTATCGGCGTAATGGTCGAGCCCGCATGTTCCCACGCGCTGAACGGGTTCATGAGCACCGTATCCGGCGCTACATCATCGGCATTGCCGCTTCTGAGCTCGGCGCGAAGCCTGTCCACCTCGAGCGCTGTCCGGTGCCATTGATTGCTCTCGCGGATAAGGCGCATGAGCGATGTCTTTCTGCCCGGCGCGAGGCCGTGCGCGGCCGTGTAGTCGTACATTTCCCCGATCTTTTTCCCGCTGCCCCTCGATGCGTATCTTCCGAGCGTTACGGCATTTTTTGATATGAAGGCGATGAACGAAGATGCGCGCGGAGCGTTCTCGTCGCCGCATACGGAAAGACGTGAACCGTACATGACGCGGTACCATGTGCCATTATCCCGTGTAGTGACAGGTATATCCTCGGGCGAAAAGGCGATGGGCGGCGGGAGCCAGACGGCATTGATGGGAACACGATGGCGCATGCGCAGTATGAGGAGCCGCTTTTCGAGCAGCAGGCGCTTTTCCTCTGCCGGCGAGAGCTTCATAAGTCTGTTCATAACGCCGCCGTAGAAAAAACCCTGGTCCCTGCCATTGCTTCTGAGATAGGTCATAAGCCTGCTCAGCCATGCGGGGAGAACATCATCGAGCATGGGTTTCAGCGGACGCCCGCGTTCAACGTCATGTATCATTCTCTCCGCTTCTTCACCTGCTCCTATGCGGGTAAGGCCGACTATGAAGAGCAGCACGCCCGGGGCCGTTTCGCTGAGCTCGCGCAGGCGCTCGGAATTATGACGTACGAGAATACGGTATACATCGAAACGGGCATGGGGGAGAAAGCGAAGAGCGGTCTTTCGCGCGGCAGGATCGCACATTTCAACCGCGGACATTGCCAATTCCCTGAGCCTTTTGTGAATGAACTTCATCGCCTCCGGGATAGGGTAGTCCGAGATGTCCGTTACTTTGGCCGGGATATGCATGGGCCAGATGTCGTTCGCCGTCTCTGCTGCGGTTTCAATGATGTCCTCGGTGCGGCCGCCTTTCAGGTGCTGCCATATGTAGTCGGTAATGGAGGTCATGCAGTCTTGTTTCATAATCGGGATCACACCCGCAGAAAGCAGCCAGTAGAGATCGGGCTCATCCGCTGCCCGCGGGTGCGAAAGTATGTGCGGGTCGGATCCCAGGTCCATCATGAACGTGAACGAAGTGCCGCTGTGCGGAAGCACCCTTACACCGATGCCGTGTGCGGCCTTGCAGGTGAGCACCGTGTGGCCGTTGGGCAGGAGCATTATCTCAATATCCGGGACTTCGCGTACGGCCCCGAAATGCCGCCGTATACGATCGACGGCCGCTTCCGGCTCGGTTGTTATCATGGGGATACAATAGCATCCGGGAATGACAGAATTTGTCGCAGGATGTGATATACTGTAATACAGGCGGATATTCGATTCGCATATACCGCACGGAACAGGGAGGATGAATGAGAGCATACGAACTGAGCAAATCCACGGTAGTACGCGGCATGCAATGCGAGAAGTCGCTCTATCTCTATCGCCATCACTATGACTGGCAGGACGAGATAAGCGACGGGCAGCAGGCGATATTCGACAAAGGGCATGACATAGGCCCTCTTGCTCAGGGGATATTCCCCGGCGGAGCGGATATGAGTCCGGAACACGACGCAGACGGACGTCCGCTTTTCGGCCCGGCGATACAGAAGACATCGGATGCGATAAAGAACGGTAAAAAGATCATCTATGAAGCGGCAGTCGTAGCGAACGGCGTGCTCGCCGCGGTGGATATTCTTGTGCTCAGGAACGGCGCGTATCATATCTACGAAGTAAAGAGCGGCGGAGCCGTCAACGATACCTATGCAACTGACGCCGCCATACAGTACTATGTGCTCACGGAGGCGGGGATGAACGTGAAGGACGTATCGATAGTGCACCTGAACAAGGAGTATGTACGCAAAGGCGATATAAGGATCAAGGATCTTTTTACCGTCGAGTCCGTACTGCCGCTCGCGAAGGAAATGCGAAACGATATCGCCGATACCGTCAGGCAGCTCAAGAAAGTGCTCGCGGCAAAGAAGATGCCGGATGTGGCCATCGGCCAGCACTGTGAAGCGCCGTATCGATGTTCTTTCTACGGTCATTGCTGGAAAGATATGCCGGAAGACAGCGTGTTCACGCTCTCACGCTTCGGCAAGAAGGCATGGGAATTGTTCGATAAGAACATAGTCGCCCTTGACGATATACCGAAGGACTACGCGCTCAGCGGCAAGAACACCATCGAGCTTGCGAGCTACCGCAGCGGCAAGCCGCATATCGAAAAGGAGGAGATACGGGAATTCCTCGCGAAGCTCACCTATCCGCTCTACTTCCTCGACTTCGAGACCATGATGCCCGCGGTGCCGTTATTCGACGGTACGCATCCGTATCAGACGATAGCGTTCCAGTATTCCATGCACCGGATCAAAAAGCCGGGAGCCAAGCCCGAGCATTTCGTCTTCCTCGGTGACGGGAAGAACGACCCGCGCGAGAAGCTCGTCAGGCAGCTTATCGATGAAGCGGGCAAAGAAGGCGATATCCTCATGTATACGCCGTATGAACGGACACGGCTGAATGCGCTCGCCGATGAACTGCCGAAATACCGCGCTGGCATCAACGCCATCGTAAAGAGGCTCGTCGATCTTTCTTACCCGTTCTCATCGTATGCGTATTATTCGCCGGCGATGAAAGGCAAATACTCGATAAAGTGCGTATATCCCGCTATCGTCAAAGGCGGCGGATATGATGATCTGGATATTGCCGACGGCAGTTCGGCCAGCCGCGCGTATGAAAGCCTCCATTACGATGCGCCGAAGAACGAGGTGAAGCGCACGCGCACGGCGCTCCTCAAATACTGCGAGCGGGATACGGTAGCGATGTTGGATGTGCTCAGGGCGCTGGCGAAACTGTAACAATGGGCTGGCTGGATCCGAGGGTACTCGGAAATAGTCTTGACTAATTCCAAGTGATGCTGTATTATAGCCGTATGGTAAAAAGGGCATTATACCGGGCCGCATTGCAGACCCTGGCAGAGGACAGAAAGCTCATATTCATAAGCGGTCCGCGGCAATGCGGCAAAACAACGTTCGCGCGGTCACTGGCGGACGCATATGCGAACACGCTGTATTTCAACTGGGACAGCATAACCGACAAAAAGAAGTTCACCGCAAACCCGCTGTTCTTCCAGGAATTGAACAGGACCGATAAGACGCCGCCGCTCATCATGCTTGATGAGATCCATAAATACTCGCGATGGAAGAATTATCTCAAAGGGGTCTATGACGAATTCGCAGATGCCTATCAGTTCGTGATTACCGGGAGCGGCAGGCTCGATCTCTCCAAACGCGGCGGTGATGCGCTCACCGGGCGATATGTATCCATGAACCTGTTCCCGTTCACACTTTCTGAGCTTTGCAGCAAGCGGCGGCGGCTTGACGCGTTCCGCGCCGATCTGCTGCATGACTGGGACCTGAACCCTGCAAAGGAGACCGGCGCGCTTTGGGAACGTCTGTCCGCATACGGCGGCTTCCCCGAACCATTCGTCAAGAACGATGCTTCTTTCTGGCGCCGCTGGTCGGAAACCTTCGCCCAGCAGATAGTCCGGGAGGATATACGCACACTTACCGAAATTAAGGACCTCGATACACTGGAATTGCTCGTGTCGATGCTTCCTTCAAAGGTCGGCAGTCCGTTCTCGGTGAACAACATCGCCGCTGCACTTCAGGTAAGCTTCGATACGGTCAAAAGCTGGATAAAGCTCCTCGAGGATTTCTATGTGAGCTTCAGCATCGGTACGTGGACGCCGAAGATACCGCGTTCCATTCTGAAAGAGAGAAAACTATATCTCTATAATTACCCTGAGGTAAGCGACGCTTCGCTTCGTTTTGAGAATATGGCCGCGCTTGAGCTTTACCGGGCGGTAACGCTCTGGAATGATCTCGGATGGGGGCGTTTTTCGCTGCACTATCTCAAGAACAAGGAAAAGGAAGAGGTCGATTTCCTCCTTGCTGAAGAACGCACGCCGTTCCTTATCATAGAGGCGAAAATGAACGACGAATCCCCGTCAAAAAGTCTTCTGCATTTCCAGAAAGTGCTCGATATCCCCGCGGTTCAGCTGACACGGCGCGATAATATCCGCAAGATCATACGCACGGGCGGGAATGATACGCTGGTTGTGTCTGCTCATCGATGGCTGTCATCCCTGCCATGATATCGACCGCTTTAAACATGCCATGACTTTCCGGCGCCCGGGACGACATGAATTAATGCGGGCATATCGTAACGTGCTATTCGAACAAGGCGGGAAGCGGCAGTGACAGGAATTCATCGAATGATATACCGCCGGTACCGATCTGCAGTACTTTTGCGGATGCGTACCGCTTTCTGAACGGTCCAATGCCGATCGGAATGCCTCTCGAACGTCCGCTCTTGACCTCAATGGCGATGATGCTCTTCCCTTTTGACAGGACAAAATCGACTTCATGATCGCCTTCGCGCCAATAGCACACCCGGATAGTACCGTCCGCCGAAGCGTTCAACAGATGTGCGCCGACAGCAGACTCGCAAATACGTCCCCATCGATCAGGGTCCGCCTGCGCTTCCTTGAAGGATGATCCCATCTGCACCGTCATGAGCGCCGTATTGAGCACCATGAATTTCGGACTTGATGAGCGTGCATACACCGCCTTCATCGAGAACTTCTGCATGCCGCTTATCATCCCTGCGCCGGCAAGAAGGTCCAGATAATGCGACAGTGTCGTCGTATTGCCCGCATCGGCCAATTGTCCGAGCATTTTTGTGTATGACATTATCTGTCCCGAATACAGGCAGCCGAGCTCGAACAGGCGCTTGAGCAGGGCGGGTTTGTCTATCCTCGTCATCATGAGCACATCCCTGGTAATGCTCGTTTCGATGAGAGAATCCTTCACATAGTGCCTGAAGCGGTCCTCATCGCCCATGAACGCCGCCGCGCCGGGGTATCCGCCGAAATACATGAACTGTTCTACGGTACACCCGAACGCTTTTTTCATTTCGGGATATGACCAGTGCGTAAGACGCATCATCTCGAATCTTCCTGCCAGTGTCTCGCGCAGGCCGTGCTGTATAAGCAACGGCGATGAACCAAGCAGGAGCACCCTGATGCCGAGATCATCCTTCGTGTCCCTATCCCACTGCCTTTTTATCGCGGTACTCCAATCGTGCACTTTCTGTACTTCATCGATCACGAGAATGAACCCTTTTCCCCTGCCTTCGGTACGCAGACGGATGCGGGCCGTCTCCCACTGCTGGTCTATCCAGGCATTCGATTCCGCCCCGGCACTGTCCGCAGAAACATAGAGCGAAGGCATTGCGATGCGTTCCAGCACCTGCTGTACGAGCGTGGTCTTCCCCGTCTGGCGCGGCCCGAAGAGTATTTGGATGTACCTACGCGGCTCACTAAGCCGCTCCGACACGGCCTTATACTGCAGGCGTGTATACATACTATCCTTCTTATTTTACTCAATGTGCTGAGTAAATATACTCAAGATGTTGAGTAATGTCAATAGCACGCGAACGCCCCTGTCCGGGCATTGTTACGTCAATATTTGTCGCAGCCTTTCAGTATATTCAATCCTATTTCTTATTACGATGGGGCTTCTCGGGGCCGTATATCATGTGATATCATAAGAATATGCAGATGTATTGACTGGCTTGTTGTCCGCGTCATACGTATAAAAATAGTATTCTTATTTCCGCACCGCCGCTAGAGGATAGGGGACTTGCATATACTGCCGGCAGGAATAGAATAGCGTGCGAGAGGGTTGACCGATGAAAAAAGCACGAAATAAACGTAAGCCTGTTCGTGGAATGGAACATGAAAGCCCGCAGCATGGCGAAGTGATCATCTATAGAAGCAATGACGGGAAAACCGCTATCGATGTTCGTCTGGAAGATGATACGGTTTGGCTTTCTCAAATGGATATGGGGGGATTGTTCGGTACTACCAGTGAAAATATCATTATGCATATTCAGAATATCTATCGAGCCCGTGAATTGCGTCGGAGCTCAACTACTAAGGATATCTTAGCAGTTCGAACGGAAGGAGAACGGCAGGTAAAACGCACGATAAAGGTTTTCAATCTCGATATGATAATTGCTGTCGGATATAGGGTAAACACCAGACGCGGCACGCAATTCCGTATCTGGGCCACCGAAGTACTTCGCAGGCATCTTATAGAGGGTTATACGATCAACGAAAAACGTCTTGTGGCAGAGAATGCACGTCTGAAAGATCTTGAAAAGAGCGTACGTTTACTGACGAATGTGGTGATACATCGCGAACTGACAGGGTCTGAAGCACAGGCGCTGTTGCGTGTTGTGGCGGATTATTGGTATGCGCTTGAGGTCCTTGATCGCTATGATCATGGCACATTGGAGATTCGGGACACGTCGAAGAAAGAGCTCTATCGATTGACGTATGATGAGGCAATTGTCATTATCGATGAGCTGAAAAATTCTTACGGCGGTTCAGATCTTTTTGCCATGGGCGGCGGGGATGCGTTCAGGGCCGCCATTGAAGCGGTATATCAGACCTATGCGGGTGCCGATCTTTTGCAGGCCGTCGAGGAGAAAGCCGCAGCACTTCTATACTATGTTGTGAAGGACCATTGTTTTGTCGACGGGAACAAGCGTATCGCTGCTTCGGTATTCCTTCACTTTCTTGCAAAGAACGGACTGCTGTATCGTGATGACGGATCAAAACGGCTGGCGGACAATGCGCTCGTTGCGCTGACACTGCTCATCGCCGAGAGCAGGCCTGAGGAGAAGGACGTCATTATGAAGGTGATAGTGAATCTCATAAATAAAAGCAATTGAACGAGCGTTTTAATCCACTGGATCAGGAGCAGTCCGGTATAGATCTTCATTCTTGTCCGTACGGATATACAAGGTCCATATCGATATACCGTTATACGTCATGAGAAGATACACTTCCGGCAAATGCTCGATATGCTCTTCATTGTTGGATATATATTCTATGTGGTCAAGCTCGTCATTAAGCTTATATACTATCGGGATATTATAAGAGCATACATGGCGCTGTCATTCGAGCGCGAGGCGCATGCGCATCAGGATGAAGTGGATTATCTGAAGCGCCGAAAATGGCTGAGCGTTCTGCGCTATGTCCTGATATAAACAACTCCCCTTCTTAGAGGGGAAAGGGGTTGGGGGATAGAGGTGAATTCTCCGTGAGACACTTCTTCTCTTTCCTATTTTCGGCCCTACAATGTATTCTTGGGGCCGCATATCATGTGATAGTTTAAGGATATACAGCCGTGTCGATCGCATTGTCCCTTTGATGATCTCCTATTGACGAAAACATCCGCCATGGTATCTTTATCCTGTTGGAACTCTGCGGAGGCATCATATGCAGAAAGCGGCGGGAAGGATCATCTATTCGGCGACCGATATCGCCAACTTCATCGAATGCACGCACATCTCTACGCTCGATCGGCAGGACCTCGACACGCCGCTTCCAAGAACACCCGTCGATGATGCCGTCGAGCTCATACAGCGCAAGGGCATTGAGCATGAGGCGGCGTATCTTGCCCGGGTGAAAAAGGAGAAAAAGACCGTCATCGATGTTCAGGCGATGGGCGGCGACAATGCAGCCCGTGCCGCGGCGACACTGAAAGCAATGCAGAACGGCGCGGATGTCATCTATCAGGCGACGCTCATGAACGGCGACCTGCTCGGTTTCGCGGACTTACTCATACGGGTCGATGGCCCATCGAGTTTCGGCGCATGGCGCTACGAGGCGGCGGATACCAAGCTTGCGCACAGCACTAAGGCGAAATTCATCGTACAGCTCGCGTTCTATTCATCCTTGCTGGATAAACTGCAGGGGGCGGCACCCGCAGAGATGCATGTCGTGCTCGGGAGCAATGAGACCGTTCGTTACCGCTGCGCCGATTATTCACACTACTGCACATCGCTCATGGATCGCTTTTTTGCGCATATGAAAATATCGGAACCGACATATCCGCTCCCCTGCGAGCATTGCGGCATGTGCCGATGGCGCGGCATCTGTGAAAAGAAATGGGCTGATGATGATCATCTCTCGCTCACGGCGAACATCACCCGGCTGCAGACATCGAGGCTCGAAGCCGCAGGAATAAGGACGATGAAACAGCTCGCGGACATCCCCGCGGATCGGAAGGTCGACAAGATGGCGCCGGAGACGCTCGAGAAGCTTCGTTCGCAGGCGGCTCTGCAGGTGAAGGCGCGGGTAACGGGAAAACCGGATCATGAAATACTTCTGTTGGATGAAGGCGGAAAGCGTGGATTCTACCGCATGCCGAAACCCGACGACGGCGACATGTTCTTCGATATGGAAGGCGACCCATGGGAAGAGGGCGGATTGGAATATCTGTTCGGCGTGTATTACAAAGACGCCGGGAAATGGACGTTCAAGGCGTTCTGGGGACATTCACGCGCCGAGGAAAAGACCGCTTTCGAGGGCTTCATCGATTATGCCGTCGACAGACTGGAAAAATATCCCGCTGCGCATATCTACCATTACGCCCCGTACGAGACGACCGCGCTTAAAAGCCTCATGTCGATGCACGCTTCCCGCGAGGCCGAGATGGACGATTTCCTGCGTCGGCAGAAATTCGTCGACCTCTACCGCGTGGTGCGCGAGGCCATGCGCGTCTCTGAGCCGAAATATTCCATAAAGAACATCGAGCATTTCTATTTCTCCGGCCGCGAGGGCGGTGTTACGAACGCGGTGGACAGCATCGTATGGTATGAAAAATGGCGGGTCACGAAGGACCAGAAGCTGCTCGACGATATAGCGCGGTACAACGAGGACGATGTTCATTCCACAAAGCTTCTCCGCGATTGGCTGATCACGCTTCGGCCGGGAGACATGCCATGGACGAGAGACGCTGCAGGAACGGATGGTGAAGATACGCCCGTATCAGAGTTCATGAAAGAGCATGAAGCGCGTATCGAGCGATACCGAAAGGCATTGACCGGTGAACTTCCTGAGGACCGCAGTACATGGACAGCGGATCATCATAGGCGCGAACTCGTCTTCCATCTCCTTGATTTCGTGCGCCGCATGAATAAGCCGGCGTTCTGGGAGCTCTATGACCGCAGGACCATGACCGAAGAGGAGATAGCCGAGGATATTGCATGTCTTACGGGGCTTGTGCAGTCAGGGGATCCCGTACCCGTGAAACGTTCGTTCGTGTATACGTACACGTATCCCGGACAGGACACGAAGATAAAGAATGGCGATAACTGCTCAGAGGTCGAGACCGGGAGACCATTGAGGGCTATCGTCATGGACGATGAATTATGCACTATAAAGATAAAGATCGGGGAGACACAGGATCCGCTGCCTGCGCGTATGAATATCGGTCCCGGTGTCCCTCCGGACGCGAAGTGTATAACCGAAGCGCTGTTCCGGTATGCTGATGATATCATCGAGGGCGGCAATGCATACCCCGCGGTGAACAGCATCCTCCTGAGATCCCTGCCGTCGCTTATCGGCGGTACGGGTGCGGTGGTGCCCGTTCATGCATCGATGCCGGGAGCGGCAATAGATGCGGTATCGCGCCTTGACAGCAGTCATCTTTTCATCCAGGGGCCTCCGGGCTCCGGCAAGACATATACCGGTTCGCATGTCATCGTCTCGCTCTTGCGGGCGAAGAAGCGTATCGGTGTCACATCGAACAGTCATAAGGCCATTCACAACATCCTCGATGATGTAGTGGAATGCGCCGGGAAAGAAGGTGTATCGTTCAGAGGGTTAAAGAAGGGCACTAAGGGGAATGAGGGAACATATTATGACAAGGGAAGTTTCGTCACGGTTTTCAAAAATGATGAGGCCCTGGAAGAGAAGTATGATATCATCGCCGGAACGGCATGGCTGTTTTCCGACGAGAATGCCGATCAGCATCTTGACTATCTTTTCGTCGATGAGGCCGGCCAGGTCTCGTTGGCGTATCTCACGGCCATTGGCTTGAGCGCGAAGAACATCGTTCTTCTCGGTGATCAGATGCAGCTCGGTCAGCCCATACAAGGAGTGCATCCGGGCCGCTCAGGGGATTCATCGCTCGATTATCTCCTCGAAGGAATGGCCGTTATACCGGCGGAGCGGGGAATATTCCTTGAAAATTCATGGCGCATGCATCCCGACGTCTGCCGATTCATATCGGATGCGGTGTACGATTCACGCCTAGAACCGCACCCGGACAATGTGAAGCGTGTGCTTACGCTCTCGAAGGATGCGCATCCATCGCTTCGGCCAAGCGGCATCGTGTTCCATCCCATTACGCATGCCGGTTGCTCGCAGATGAGCAAAGAAGAGGCCGCGGTGATCAAGGAGATATATGCGAATGCGCTCAGGCAGCGCTATACGGACAAGGACGGCGTCGTGCACGGTATGACAGAGAGGAATATCCTTGTCGTGGCGCCGTACAATATGCAGGTGAACCTGCTTAAGCGAACCCTCGGAAAAGAGGCACGCGTGGGAACGGTGGATAAATTCCAGGGTCAGGAGGCGGAGGTGGTCATCGTATCCATGACCACTTCGGACGAAAACGAGCTCCCGCGCCATCTGGAATTCCTCTTCAGCAAAAATCGCCTGAATGTCGCCATATCGCGTGCGAAATGCCTTGCTATTGTCGTCGCGAACCCGCTGCTCACGGCGATAAAATGCACAACGCCCGAGCAGATGGCGCTGGTGAATACATTGTGCTGGGTGAAAACATACCGGTAACGACCGTGCCTTACGACAGCTTTTGTCGCCCGGCCATGGTATACTGTTCCCCCATAGGAAGAACATCGAGGAGTACACGCAATGAGCACACCGAGCGTCAGCTGCCCCAAATGCGGGCATGAATTCAACGTCGAAGAGGCGCTGGAAAAGCGCATACGCGAAGAGGCGTCAAAGGACATAGAAGCGCAATTCCGCCGGAAATTCGATGCGGAACGGGAGGAGCTTCTGCTCAAGGCCGCGAAGACGGCGGAGGAGGAACAGGAGGCGAAGATAGCGCAGCTCGTGGAGGAGAACGAGAAACGGCGCAAAGAGAACGTCGAGCTCAAGAAGAAGGAGATAGAGATACTCACGAAAGAACAGGCGCTCAAGGCACGCGAGGAGGAGATGTCCCTTGCCATGCAGAAGGATCTCCTTGCACAGCAGCAGGGCATCGAGGAAAAAGCGCGTCTGGCGGAACAGGAGAAGAACGAGCTTCGGATGCTCGATATGAGAAAACAACTCGACGACCAGAAGGTGCTCATCGAGGAGATGAAACGGCGCGCCGAGCAGGGGTCGATGCAGCAGCAGGGCGAGGTGATGGAGATAGAGGTCGAGAAGAGGCTCGCCCGTTTGTTCCCGTTCGATATCATCGATGAAGTGCCCAAAGGCACGAAAGGCGCGGACGCGCTGCAGACGGTGCGCACCGAGGCGCAGACGTCGTGCGGAAAGATACTCTATGAAAGCAAGCGCACCAAGGCGTTCAGCGACTCGTGGCTCGAGAAGGTCCGCGAAGACCAGCGCGCCGCCAAGGCGGAGATCGCCGTTCTGATAACGGAGGCGATGCCGAAGGATATGCATCGATTCGGTCTGCGTGAAGGCGTGTGGGTATGCAGTTTCCATGAATTGGACGGCGTTGCCATGGTGCTGCGCGAATCGCTCGTGCGCATCGATTCGGTGCGTGCCGTTCAGGAGAACACCGGCGATAAGATGACGCTTCTTTATCAATTCCTCACGGGCGATGAATTCCGCATGCAGATGGAGGCCATAGTCGAGGGGTTCACCGAAATGCGCTCCGAGATAGATCAGGAGAAACGCGCGATGGAGCGGCTCTGGAAAGAGCGCGAGAAACAGATAGACAAGGTCATGCGCAACGCATCGGGGATGTACGGTTCCATACGGGGCATAGCAGGCAATGC
>JBBTBY010000097.1 GCA_038043445.1 Spirochaetota bacterium | reverse complement strand
CACGACGCTCGGCCCGAAAAGCCCGGGAAAAAGCGACGGTGTTGCCTTTCAGGTGACCGTCAGCGAAGCCGGTGCGCCCGGTACGAAGGTGTTCGAACATATCCAGAAAACCCATCAATGGATGCATCATCGTGTGCCGCTCAACGCATGGAGCGGGAGGACGATGCGGCTGCGATTTATCGCCGACTGCGGGCCGAATGACAATGCGGTGAGCGATCAGGGATACTGGGGCGATGTGCGCATTACGGAAGGCCTTGCAGAGGAACAGACCGGGGAGACGTTCATGTCATGGGCGGACGGGAAGGATTTCACCTCGGGTTTCTATTTCCGCAACGCGCGAGGCCCAACGGCGCAGATAACGTTCACCATCGAGGGCCGCGAGGATGTCATCCTCAAAAATATGAGCGTGCATGCACATACGGACGCGATGTACCGCATCTTCGAGAACGGCATCGTGCTCGCCAATCCATCGGTGCATCACTATGAATTCGACCTTGCCGCGATAGCGCCGGGGAGCGAGTTCAGAAAGCTCGTCGCCTCCTCGAAACAGGATACGGTCATGAACGACGGTTCACCGGTGCGGGGCATCGTTCGCCTCGGTGCAAAGGATGCACTTTTCCTTCTGAAGACCAGATGAACGCGCCTAGGCGGGTGACGCCCTTTTTCGCGTGAAGAAGAGGAATACGGCGAGACAGAGAATGACGATGCCGCCAAAGACGAGGAAACTCCTCTGAATGCCGAAGTAGTCGCTTATGCCGCCGGCGAGGAGATTGCCGAGCGGCGTGCTCCCGACATTAATGAAGAAATAGATGCTTATGACGCGGCTCCGATAATCGTCGTGCGCATTGAGCTGTATCGATGAATTGGCCGTCGTCATGAACGTGACGGTCGCGAATCCACTGATGGCAAGGAGCACCGCGGAGAGCGCGTACACGGTGCTGAACGATATCGCGATGAAGCAGACGGCCGCCGCCGTCGCCGTTACGAACAGCATGCTCGTTCTCGGACCGCGCTTGCTCCGCGCAGCGGTACCGAGCGCACCGAACAGAGAACCTATCCCCATGCATGACATGAGAAGACCGAACCCCGCCTCGCCCTGATGGAGCACCGTTTTCGCGAGCACGGGCACCATCACATTGAAGTTCATGATGAAAAGTCCCACGAAAAGGACGATGACCATAATGCGCGCGAGCATACCGTGCTTTGCGATATAACGGAAACCGTCGGCTATCTCGGAAAGCACGTTCGAGCGTGCGGGCTTTATGGCGCACAAGAGCGGCCGTATGAAAAAAAGCCCGGCGATGATGGGGATGAACGTCGCTGCGTTGATGAGGAAGCAGAAGCCGATGCCTATCGTCGTCATGACGACACCGGCGACCGCCGGCCCGATGATGCGTGCCGTATTGAACGTGGCCGAGTTGAGGCCGATGGCGTTCATAAGATCGTCCTTGCCGACCATTTCTATCATGAACGTCTGCCGCGTAGGCATTTCGACGGCGTTCGCACAGCCCTGAAGGACGGCGATGATGAGTATGTGCCAGTACTCGATATGCCCGGAAATGACAAGAACGGCGAGCACGAGCGCTATGACGGCCATGAGCGACTGGGCGGCGAGTATCACCTTGCGCTTCTCGAAACGGTCGATGACGGCGCCGATGAAGAGCGAAAAAAGGAGCGTCGGCGTGAACTGGAGCGCTCCGACGACGCCGAGGAGGAAGGGCGATTTCGTTATCGAGAACGCAAGCCAGGGAAGCGCTATCGTCTGCATCCAGTTGCCGATGAGCGAGATGAGCTGGCCGAACCAGAAGATGCGGAAATTCCTGTTCTTCAGCGCATGAAAGTGCGTATCAATTTTTGACAGGAAGAATCGTTTCATGTACAGCGAGTATACTGCTCTTCAATGTATCGTCAAGACCGCGCAGGGTCTCAACAGTGTCCGAATAATACTGGTTTTTTCCGTATCATCTTGTTGACAGCGTCCAATGGGTATTGAAAACGCCTGCGTGGACGACGAAGCCGCCTTGTTCGCGGTTTATCGTGTATCGCCATTATGTGTACGGTCAAAATGCCGTCCGCATCGCGTATGCGTCTAATGTAACCCTTGAGGGGGTTGCGATTTATTCGAGCCATGGCGTGGCGATCGCGGCAGGCAACAGCACTGATATTTTTTATCGCCATGTTGAGATCGTACCGCGCCCCGGTACCGATCGCGTGTTTTCCTCGTCGGCTGACGGCAGCTATAATTTCGATATACGCGGCCAGCTGGTGTATGAGCATTGCCGATTCATGCATATGGGTGACGACTGCATCAATCAGAATACCCATTACCTTGAGGTGTCCCAGCGCGTAGACGATTACCGCCTCGTCCTCTGGGCTGCTCGCTACCTGCAGGGAAGCGATGTGGGCATTCTTGCCCTTGGGAGGACCGCTTCTCGGGATCCTGCAAAAATGCTGCGGCCGACACAATTCGAGGTCGGGGATGAGATCGAATTCGGGAAAAACGAAACGCCGTTGGATGCAAGCTTCACCGGAAAAGTGCGGGAGTGCATTCTGGATGGCGATGCAAAAGTGCTCAAGGCAGCCTTCACCGAGCGGCTGCCCGCCTGGATACAACCGGGAGTCTATGTCGGAAACGCTTCGGCGACACCCCGTGTCCGCATCAGCGATTCTGTCTTCGGGAAAAACCGCGGTGCCGGAGCGGTTCTCATGGGGCGAAATGCTGTTATCGAGAGGAACATTTTTGAGGCATGCTCAGGCCAGGCCATACGCCTCAATGCGGATAGAGGCAGATGGTACGAGGGACTCAGTACTCGAAATACCATCATTCGGAGTAATAGTGTCCGCGATTGTCACTACGGCCTTGGTGCCAAGGGCGGGGCTATCGAAGTATGGGCACAGATCCAATCGTCGTACGACAATCGCACACCCGCGGCAGCCGGAGCGCACCGCGGTATAGTGATAGAGGGAAATAAAATATCCGGTACACGCATCGGTTCCGGAATTGCCATAGGCAGTGCTGAACATGTCGTTATACGGGGGAACACGATCGCCGGTGCCCCTGAGTCCGGGATCTTCGTGCATTGCAGCAGCAATGTTCAGATCGAGAACAACAAAATCAGCGATGTAAAAGAGAACGTTACATTGGGAACGCAAGCATTTTCGGTCACCGGTGATTTTGATGACGATGCCGGCGCTCGAATTCCTGAGATCAAATTCGCATTCAATTCCCATACCTATACAAGCGGTACAATAATCGGTCAGGATCAATGGCTGGCGTATAACGATAAAAATGGAAGCCGATGGCTCCCCGCTGTTATTGTCGAGCTTCCAGGCGGGAATGTTTTGGCGAGTCCTGCGCAAAACGGGACGAACATCGAACCGGTCGGCGGCATGAGAGACATTGGCGTAACCCTGGGCGGAAAAGAAAAGATCGTACTGGAATTCGACGCGTTTTTTCCCGAAAAAGGTAAAAGCACTATGGCTATTGCGCAGATCGGTATTGGATTGGACAGCATCGTCGGCCCTATGGTCGGTTTTTGGGGAGGGGCGGTTGCCGTTCGCAATGAAAGCTTTGGAAAAATGGTCATGAACCGCGGGTGGGCCCCCCCGTGAAGGGACATGGTATCGTCTCAGCTGCTGTTTGGATCTCCGCACGGGAGAGATCTCAGTTTCAGTCAAAGAACGTACGGAAAATTCTACTGCCGTTGATCTGGTTTTCGATACGCCGGGCACAGGCAGGATAGTGCGCCTTGATATTAAATCAGATAAAAGAAAATGGGACCGTCTCTATGTGCGACTGAGCAATACCGGCGGACCGGTCGCATACATCGAGAGTATACAGATTTCGAACAAATAGATTGGAATTGTAGAAAAGACAAAAATACGGTACTATCTACCGCAATTCAGCGTTTCGGGAAGAACCATGATATCAGTACGAAAGAAACTTACCGGCATTTTTTCCGCGGCATTCACCGCCGAGGGCATCGATGCTTCGTTCGGCGAGGTCGCCGTTTCCAATCGCCCGGACTTGAGCCATTTCCAATGCAACGGCGCACTCCCTGCGGCGAAGACGCTCAAGAAAAAACCGCGTGATATAGCGGACGCGGTGCTCAGCCGTGTTACGGATGGCGGCGGCATGATAGCGAAGGCTACCGTCGACGGCCCGGGTTTCATCAATATCACGGTCTCCGATGCTCTGCTTCTCGAGGGCGCCCTTGAGCTCAGGCGCATCGACGAACTTGCCTCGTCCCTGATAGATGACAAACGCATGACGCTCATCGATTTCGGCAGTCCGAACGTAGCCAAGCCGATGCATGTCGGTCATCTGCGCTCCGCCATCATCGGCGATGCCGTGCAGCGCCTGTGCGTCTACCTCGGCGTGCCGAAGGTGAGCATCAATCATCTCGGCGACTGGGGGACGCAGATGGGCATGCTCATCTGTGCGCTCCGCGAGAAGGACCCCTCACTCCCTTATTTTGACGAGAAGCATGCCGGCGAATTCCCGAAGACGTCGCCGGTGACCATCGACGATCTTGAGACGATGTATCCGGTGCAGTCGAAGAAGTGCAAGGAAGACGAAACGGAGATGAAGAAAGCGCTCGAGGCGATATCGCTTCTGCAGAAGGGACATGCGGGATATACCGCCCTTTGGAAGCATTTTGTCGATATCTCGCGCGCGCAGTTGGAAAATGAATTCATCGCCCTCGGCATACGGTTCGATTTCTGGCGCGGTGAAAGCTATTATCACGGGAAGATACCGAGCGTGATCGACGACCTTACCTCACGCGGCATTGCATCGAAAAGCGAAGGCGCGCTCGTCGTCCATTTCAGCGAAGAAGAGACCGGCGGAAAGGAGATAGCGCCCCTTCTTCTCGTGAAATCCGACGGCGCGTATCTCTACGGCACCACCGATCTTACGGCGGTACGCGATCGCGTTGCCGAATTCTCGCCGGCACGGCTTCTCTATGTCGTCGACAAACGGCAGTCGCTCCATTTCACGCAGGTATTCCTCGCCGCAACAAGGGCGGCGTATGCGAAGGACGCCGAGCTCATGCACGTCCCGTTCGGTACGGTGAACGGCAAGGACGGCAAGCCGTTCAAAACGCGCGAGGGCGGCGTCATGAAGCTTTCGGACCTCATCAGCATGGTCGTCGGAAAGGCGCGCGAACGCATGGCGGAAGCAGGCGTCGCCGACGGCTATCCCGAAGCGGAGCGCGAGCATGTGGCGAAATGCGTGGGGCTTGCCGCGCTTAAATATGCCGATCTCGTCAATCACCGCGAGACGGATTATATCTTCGATCTCGACGCGTTCACCCGATTTGAGGGGAAGACCGGGCCGTATCTTCTTTACACATCGGTGCGCATTAAATCGATACTCCGAAAGGCTGCGGAACGCGGATTCACACCGGGCACGCTTGCGGTCACCGGTGATCCCGAGCGCGCGCTCATGGCGATGCTTTCGCGCTATCCGGACGTCGTCATATCCGCGTATGAAGCGCTTCTCCCGAACCATCTCTGTGAATATCTTTTTGAACTTGCGCAGGCGTTCAATCAGTTCTATATCAGCTGTTCCATTATCAATGAGAACGATGCGGCAAAACGCGGCTCATGGCTCACGCTCTCTGAGGTCACGCTCACGGTGCTCGTAAGCGCTCTCTCTGTGCTCGGTATCGATGTGCCGGAGCGCATGTAGCGGCGCGGCATCGGCCGATGATGTCGAGACGTTCTCGTGCCGCGCGGTCATTTCGAGAATCCGTGTCCTTTCATATAATCCAGGAATGATACTGTGTAGCCATCGATATTCTCGATGGAGCCGCCGCCGCGTATCGGCGAGCATGTCTCATAACTTACCCAGCCGTTATAACCGACATTCCGCAATGCTGTGAAATATCGCTTGTAGTCCATCGTGCCTTCACCCATACGGACCGCTTTCACAAGTGAGGGTTCGACGCGCTCATAGTTTACCATGGCCGGCCGGTATTGGTAGCGCGGGAGAACGATATAGTCGGCGACGGTTGAGAACGTCATTTTTGCGCCGGCTTTTTCCAGCGAGCGTTCGATGTCCTCGCCCCGGAGGAACATGCTCCATGCGTCGACCATGAGGCCGAGATTGGGACGGTCTATCTCACGGTACATCTCAAGGAGTGCTTCGGTATCCACGGCGATGTCGTGATGGTTCTGAATGCTGATGGTGACGCCGAGATCACTCACTGCATCGCAGCAGGCGCGTATCGCGGTGACGCAGGCCTTCCATTGGTCGCCGAACGGTTCACGCCCATTATCGTAGCCGGTAAAGATGCGGACAAGTCTGCATCCGAGTTTTACGCCGATCCGTGCGATCTCACGCACATAACTTACCTGCAGGTCGGAGAGCGGCACTTCCCGCGACTCGCTCCCTGCGGTGAAGCTCGTGTAAGCGCCCATGCAGGCTACTGTAAGATGTTTTTCATCAATGAGACGTTTGAGCGCTGAAACAGCGGCATCATCGGCAGTATAAGGATACAAATGCGGGCGCTTGCACATGATCTCTATGCCTTCATATCCCAAGGCCGCGGCTTTCAGTACAAAATCATTGAGCGTGAGTGCATCCTGCCCCCACAGCCCCGCATAGCTCACTGAGAATAGACAGTTCTTCATGATAGATCTCCTTCGCGTGAAAGTGTCTGCATGTTCATTTGAATCCCCCGGGGAGTTTCGTCTCGACGGCAGTCACATTATTTTTGTACCGCGAGCCGGCGGAAAGTTCCCGCAGTTTGGCTTCGTACTCGTCGCCGTCGAACGGTATATCTATCGGTCTCTTGCTGAACGATGAAAGCATGATCGCATTATTGAGCGTGACCATATTGATGCCTTCTGTACCGGGATTCATCGGCGGATGCTTGCTCAGTATTGCGCTGCAGAAATCTTCGAGCACAACGCGATGCATCCCTTTCGACATGGTGCTTACCGGGACATCGATCTCCCATACCTCGGGGACTTCCCACGTCGTGGCCGATTCCTTAATGTGACGGAGCATCGATATCCTGTTGCGGTACAGTTTTATCTTGCCGTGTTCGAATACGAGCTTGCCGTTCTCGCCGACTATTTCAAGCCGATTCGTGCCGGGCGCTTCCGCCGTCGTCGTTATGAAATGACCGATCATGCCGTTCTCGTGTTCGAAATACGCGGTCGCTTCGTCCTCGACCTCGATGTCGTGATATTTGCCGAGCGAGACGAAACCGGTCACGCGGCTGGGCATTCCGACGAGCCATTGGTAGAGATCGAGATTGTGCGGGCTTTGGTTCATGAGCACGCCGCCGCCCTCGCCGCGCCAGGTAGCGCGCCATCCGCCGCTGTTATAATACGCCTGGCTCCGGAACCACCAGGTTATTATCCATGTGGTGCGGACAAGACGACCGAGCTCGCCGCCGGCGATGAGCTCCTTGATCTTCCTGTATTCCGGCGATGTACGCATCATGAACATCACTTCATAGACGAGCGATGGATCTTTCTTTCGCGCCGCTTCATATGCCGCGTTCATCTTTTTCGCATCGTTGCCGTGCACGGCCACCGGCTTTTCGACGAGGACATGTATGCCGCGCGCGAACGCATCAATAGTGATGGCGGTGTGGTCGTAATGCGGGGTGGCGATGACGACGGCATCGATGCCGGCATCGAGAAGCTCCTGATACGAATAGAATGCTTTGCATCCATACTGCTTCGCGGATCGGTCGGCTTTTTCCCTGTCGATGTCGCATACGCCGATGATATCGGCATCCTGCATGTCCGCCAAGTCTCTTACATGACATGAACCCATGACGCCGACGCCTACGACACCGATCCTTACCCTGCGATATGTTCGATCTTCCATGTTAATTCCTCTCCTTAACTGTCATTGCACTTTCATATTCCTTCATTGCAGCGATCCCGTGCGGTAAATGCGACGCAGGCGTTCCGCAGTCGATCAATTCAAAGCTCATGAAAATATCGCGATTATGCCCTTCAATAAGATGCAGCGCTGCCCTGTGGTCTATGATGCCTGTGCCGACAGGAACGAAACGTATTTTCTCTCCATATTCGGAGCAGTCATGGATATGCAAATGCTGTATCCACGGCTTCAAGAGATCAAAGGATTCGGTTATCGATGCAGCCCGTGTCCGTACTGGATGCATGATGTCCCAGTTCACGGATACCCATTCATCGTCAACCCTGCGCATTACCTCGGCAAGATGTGCCGGGTCGCACCAGCCGTCATGCGTTTCAACGCAGATGCGTACGCGGCGGCGTTCGGCATGAGGCGCGAGTTCCTGCAAAGCGGAAGCAAGGTGCTCAATGCCGGTGGAGCGTACGAGATCTCCCTTGAGCTGTCCGCCGAAAACACGTATCCGTCCGCAGCCGATATCGGATGCAAGATCGATGTACTCTCGCGTCGTTTCGATCTGTTCCTTTGTATCTGCGGGATCCGAATAGCTGGAGGATATGGCTATGCATGAAACGGCGATGCCGGTATTTTCGGACATCATTCGTATGGTCCGGCGCGCGTCCGCGTCCGCGGTCAATTCAACGCCGTGGGCATGGCCGGCCCCGGCGCGCGGTTCAATGCCGTCATACCCGTATTCCTTGGCGGCGGCGCAAAGGTCTTTGAACGAGAGTGTCGGTGCGGAAAATGACATGAATGAATAGTTCATATATCGTACCTCACAGTTGAGCATAAGATAGACAGGCGCCCCATTGAAGGCTACTACAAAACCGAAGGGGAACGATACTATTCGGAAGTGCGGCCCGTTACGGAGAGAACGCAGAAAATGCAAAGCCGGCACTGTTTTTTACAAAGCCGTTTTTATGATATAGTCGTAGCATAGAGCGTACGGTAATACTCTCAGGAGACAGACGATGGATGCTTTACATTCGGCCCGATGCATGACCCGCTGCGCACAGAACCCCGTGCTGGCAAAAGGCGATATTCCTTACCCCTCCACGCTGGTGTTCAACGCCGGCGTGGTGAAATATCAGGGGAAGTACGTGATGGTGTTCCGCAATGATTACAATTTCGGCCAGAAGGATTTTGATGAGTTCATTGCGGGTAAAAAGCCGTGGCCGCCGATACGGACGAATATCGGTCTTGCCTATAGTGATGACGGCATTTCATGGAAGGTTATGCCGAAGCCCTGCTTTTCGCTCGGTGATGAGGAGATTACGAGGGCGTATGACCCGCGCATCACGGTAATAGAAGGGCGCGTGTATCTGTGCTTCGCCATCGATACGAAGCACGGCATACGCGGCGGCATTGCCGTTACCGATGACTTCGAACATTTCGAAGTTCTCCATATGACGGTGCCGGATAATCGCAATATGGTGATGTTCCCTGAGAGGATAGGCGGCAAATTCGTCCGGCTTGAGCGGCCGTTCCCGGTATACAGCCGCGGCGGGAAGGATAGATTCGATATCTGGATGTCCGATTCCCCCGACTGCCGTTATTGGGGCAATTCGAATCTGCTCCTCGGTGTGGAGGATGTGCCGTATTCGAACGATAAGATCGGTCCTGCGGCGCCGCCGGTGAGAACGAAAAAGGGCTGGCTTACCACATTCCATGCCGTCGACCGCGACGACGCGAACCGCGGGAAGAACGGCTGGGAGGCAAAATGGACGAAGCGATACACCGCCGGCATCATGCTCCTCGATCTCGCCGATCCGTCGAAGATAATCGGCATGTCGAAGGAGCCGCTCATCGTGCCCGAAGCATCGTATGAGATAAGCGGCGGCCTCCGCAACAATGTGATATTCCCCGGCGGCATGATACTCGAGGACAATGGCGAGGTGAAAATTTATTACGGTGCGGCTGATACGGTCACCTGTCTTGCGACCGCGAACGTCGATGATCTCCTTGCGCTCTGTACGTCAAAGCGATGATGGGCGCCTGGCGTTTTTCCCATTTCCCGATATAGTCGCAGTAATGGGATTTGTAGTATTCTTCATCGAGCACTCGCCAGCGGGAAATTCCTGCGGCCCGCACGAACATAACTTCTCCGAGATAGTATATATAGAAGGTTCCGCCGGGCACGTCTGCTTCGGCGAACGGCGAAAACGTCTGAAAGACGGCGATATCATGGTCCATCCGGCGCATACGGTACACGCAGCCGGGAATATACGCGCCGCGCGCCATTATTGTCTCGGCGTCAAGGGGTGGGAAACGGAAGGTCTCGGTGAAGGCGTTTTCAAGAGCACCCCGGAGCTGCGCGAGCGGATGCAGAGCATACGGCATGAACTTGAGCGTAAGGATGTCTTCTACAAAGCGCTTATCGAAGCGAAAGCGCTTGAGATAACACTTCTGGTGCGTCGTCTTTCCGGCGGGAGCGATACCCGTGCGCCGTCCGTTGCGGTCGAACATGCGCGCGATATCATCGATCAGCGTTTCGACAGGAAGCTCTCAATAACCCATCTCGCCGATGAATTAATGGCGACCACCGACGTGCTGAGGCTTGCGTTCAAGAAACGATACGGCGTAACCCCGATGCGCTACCTTGTCGAGAAGCGGATAAACGCCGCAAAGGAGATGCTTGCCGGATCGTCGAAGAAGATCGGGAGCATTGCCGTCGAGTGCGGGTTCGAGAGCGAATACTATTTCAGCCGCCTGTTCAGACAGGTGACCGGCGCCTCTCCGCGTGACTACCGCGCAAAGGCCGTGGCGGTCATCCATTCGCAGCAGTAGGATACGTTTTTCTGCAACAGCATACGTTTTTCTGCATTTTCTTTTTCCCGGTGATAGTGCATCTTATGACCATGCATAGCCGCCGACCAGTGAGCGTCTTGCATTGAAAAGGAGGAGTGCAATGCTGAAGGCAGCGGATATCCAGTCGGAAAAGCATACGGGTGTAATGACATCGCGGGAACGCACCCGATGCTCTCTCAGCCACAAAGAACCGGACCGTTTACCCGTGAGTTTCGGCGCGCTTTTTACCGGCGCTACATCGGCAATGCAGGGGCGCATCGCTGATGTTCTGGGTATTCGCGGCGAGCGTGATCCCCGGTTCACGCAATTCGATAATCGCATTCAGGAATACTTCGGGTGTGATCTGAGGCTCGCCCCGGGACACTGGGGCAGGTTTCGAAAGGATGAGAATGATTTCCCGCTTCGCACGGCGTCGCTGGAAGATGTGTATCGCTATGCATGGCCAAAGCCGCATGGGAACGGGCTTGACCGCGTCGTGAACGAGACGCGATTCCTTCACCGCGAGACCGACTACTTCATCGTAGCGCCGACGGTGGCGCCGGGAATATTTGAGGCGGGGTGCTGGCTTCGCGGCTACGATCAATGGCTCATGGATATCGCGGCTGATGAGACGTTCGTCCGGCATTTCAATGATATCTATCTCTCCGTCATTACGCCGCTCATCGATGAATATTTCGGTGCGGTAGGGAAGTATATCGATCTTGTCATCATCGGCGATGATCTTGCCACGCAGAGCGGGCCGTATATATCCCCTGAGCATTTTCGAGCGCTGTTCAAGCCGTATTTCAAAGCGTACATTGAAGCGGTTGGGCGACATTGCCCGCGCGCGTTCATCGGCCATCATTGCTGCGGGAGCAGTTTTCAGCTCATGGATGACCTGAAGGATATCGGTGTCGATCTCATCAATCCGGTGCAGACGACGGCAAAGGATATGCATTTGGAGAATCTCGTTACGCGCAAGAAGGATTTTTCCTTCCTCGGCGGGGTCGATCTGCAGCATGTACTGCCGTACGGTACCACGGAGGAGGTCGCCGAATTCGTACGATCGCTCATCCGCACCCTCGCTCCGGGCGGCGGCTATGTCCTCGGGCCGTGTCATACGCTCCCTGACGATGTCAGACCGGAGAACGTTATCACCATGCTTGAGACCGCCCGTGAGGCGGGGGGATGGACACACAATGCCCGATGGGTGACGAAAGCATGAAAATACAAATATTTCGCAAAATTGCATTGGGGAAACCATGTGAAGCGGTTACACTAGTAGATGCACTATGCTCGTGTACTGTACAAATCGGGTATGGGCGTTATACTGATGCGTCGCAGGCCTGTAGCTGAGAGAGGAGTATTGCCGTGAACAAGATCATCCGGTTCGTTAAGGCCTACATAGGGCCGATACTTATCGTGGCCGTATTCATAGCATCGGCCATCGTTGTGCTCACGAAGAACAATGTAGAGGACGAGCGCGTCTATGTTGCCCGCACCGGTGATACCGTGCGATCTATCGCGGATGAGCATGGCACGACCGCGGATAAGATATGCGAAGAGAATTATCCCGATATTTCAGAGAAGTTCGCGCTGGTGCCCGGTACGAAGATAAAACTTCCGCGGGACGCAAAGTCGCGCGTCATAACACTGCACATTGCCCATTGGAACCTTGAGCCGGGCGTTCGTGAAGGCCTTGCGTATATGGCCGAGCAGTATCGGAAACTCCATCCCAATGTCCGCGTGGTGCAGAACCCGGTTCCCGAGTCGACGTATGGACAGTGGTTCATCACGCAGATGCTCGGCGGCACGGCGCCCGAGATAATCGAATGCGGGCTCGGCGTGCCGTATCCGCTTCTCCTGTCGTATTATCAGCGCTATTTCGTACCGCTCACCGAATATATGATGCGTCCGAATCCCTACAACAAAGGCAATGAGTTCGAGAATGTTGCGCTTCGCGATACCACCAAGGACGGCATGCGGGCGCTCTATAATGCCGATCTCCAGGAATACATGCTGTTCGGCCTTTCGCAATTCCTGGTGCGTTTCTATTACAATAAAGATCTCTATAGGAAATATACCGGCCGTACAGAAGCGCCGAAGAATTTCAGCGATTTCATAGCCGTGTGCGAGATCATCAAGACGAACAAATATTTGAATAAGCAGGTCATCGACGAGCTTTCGGCATTCGACCGCCGGGACGCGAAAGTCGAAAAAGAGCTCGCGGCGGCGCGTGCGCGCGGTGACAAGTCCCGCGAGGCGGCGCTTGCCGGGGAGAAGGCGAAATGCACCCGTGAGCGCGCAGCGTACCGTGCATCGATAACCACGATGATACCGGTAGCGAATTCGCAGTACCATATGGCACAGATAGAGAATAACCTATTCAATCCTATTACATCGCCGGCGCGGACCATCATCGACCTCAACCACGATTGCCAGGCAAGCATCGCCGAGGTGTACATCGCGTTCAAAAGCGGCAAGATAGATCTTTCCTACGGCCCGTATCGCGCGAAATTCGACATGGTCGCACAGTTCGCGAGCAATTCCATGCCGGGGTTCACCGGCCTTCGACGCGATGACGCGGTGCTGCAGTTCGTCCAGCAGCGTGCTGTATTCATCGCCACCGGTACTTGGGATGCCAATACCCTCGCCAAACAGGCGGAGGACAACGGCTTCGAAGTTGAGGTGATGGATTTTCCGCTGCCGACGAAGGATGATCCGCTCTACGGCAAATATGTCGAGGGGCCTGCGTATGAGAATCCCGGTACGCATTTCCCGTTCGGCTGTCCGGTGCCGGAAAGCGCACCCGAACGACGGCAGGCGGCCATCGACTTCATGCTGTTCCTCATGGGGAAGGAGAACAACATCAAGTTGAACGAGATGATCGGCTGGATCCCCTGCATAAAGAATGCGGAAGGCACCGGCATCCTGAAAAAATTCAATCTCCATTCCGAGGGCGTATCGCCCATGCTTACCTTCGAGATCGGCGGAGAATCGGTCATAAAATGGCAGCAGGATTACGCCTTGTATCAGGTCGGACAATTATCGTTCGACGCCATGCGGAAGGATTTCGAGCCGTTCTATAAAGAGCGCGGCTATAAGGATTATCTCGAGAAACAGAAGAATTGGCGGCGGAGCATCGCCGCTGATGAAAAGATAAACAGTTCGATACGCGCGAAGGCATTCCTCGCACGGGCGGATGTGCGCCGGGCGGATGAGTACTGGATGAAATACCGCTATCGCGTGAACGCGCTCATGTCAAAAGAGATGGACGTGATGTACGAGCGGTCGATAATGGCCGAGGTCGCGCTCGGTAAAACGTTCCCTGATGCGTATGCGTACTCGTCGGAAGCGCGTGCACGGATACGCGGAAGATAGTGAGCGGCTGCTCCCGAAAAGTATCACGTGATTTCCGTTCTGACGCAGCAAAAATTAAATTCCCCTGTTCGGTCATATTCATGGGACATACCCGGGAGGGCTCATGCGGTTGATGCTCGTGTCGTTTATTGCGATATGCACGGCAGTACTGGCTCAGGACAATCTCATCGAGAACGGTGATTTTGAATCCGGTTCCGTGACGCCGTGGGTCGTTGCCGGAGATGGGGGGATAGGCGAGGCATCAAAAAATGGTGATTTCATAAAGGGAAGCTATTCGGCATATTTAAAAAGCGCGTCCGATGATCCCGCACCGGCGAAAAAAAAGCCGGTGAACATCACTGCGCCGCTTCCGACCTCGGTCTCGAACGATCAGGAATATACGCTCACCTTTTATGCGCGCGGCGAAAAGGACGGGCAGGCCATGCAGGCGATGTTCTATACCTCACCGCTGCCCGATGGAAGCCATTGGTACCGCTTGAAAGAGATCACTCTGGAGAAAGCCTGGAAGAAATATACGTTCTCCGAAATGCTGCCGGCGGCGGCCGAATGGGGTGCGCGTACATTGAAGATCGTTTTTCAGATAAAGTACGGCTCATTCTACCTCGATGATGTAAGCCTTGAGCCGAAGGCAACACCGGCGCAACGCTCACCGGCGAGGAAGAATCTCCTTGAGAACGCCGGTTTTGACAATGGGGTCAATGGATGGTTCACCGAGGACTTTCTCAATAAGCTCGAGACGGATGAGCGGCTCCCCGAGATCGATCATACGGTAAAGCATGCAGGCGCGTGCTCGCTTAAGCTCTACGAGAACAATCTGAGCCTCATCAGCCCGCGGCATACCTATGTGCCGAATCAGTCGTATACGCTGTCGTTCTATCTGCGCGGGGATTCCAAAGAAGGGAAGGGCGTGCGTGCTTTTGTTCTCACGCCGACATGGAAGAGGGCGCTTGTCGAGATACCATCCTCGGATTTCGACGGGACGTGGAAGCGATACTCCGTTACGTTCAAGGAAGCATCGCAGGGAAGCGAGTACGGTAATTCGATATATTTCCGTATGGATGCGCAGAGTACGGTGTGGCTGGATTCGGTGCAGCTTGAAGCAGGCCCCATGACCGCATACGATCCGGGGCCGCAGATCGGTTTTGAGAGCGAGAAACAGGATGGTGTCTTTTCCCTCGGAAAGCCGGGGGGTGTCATCGTGCGTGCTGCCGCTGGCGGTATCGCAGAACGATGCGTACTCCGTGTGCGCGGGCTTGATGTGTCAGGTGCCGAACGCTTTACCGCATCGTATGACATGACAAGTGATGCCGGCATGCAGACATTTCGTGTCCCGATCAAGACCGATCGTCCGGGTGTTATCGCCCTCGAGGCGCTGCTCGGCACGGCCGACACTGCGCGTGTGTATGCGAAAAGCGAATGGCGTTACCTTGTGACCGCAGGCGAAACGATGCTGACGCTGAACCCGCTTATCGGTGTTGAGCTGAATACGCATCGCAATCCGATAAGCTTCATCCGATGGGAAGAGACATGGAGCGGCATGATCGGTGCCGGCTTTTCTCGGAATTTTTTTCAGGCATGGTACGGTGAACGCTCGAAATTCGTCGAGGATGCCCCGAAATATCTCGATGCCGTGCGGCCGGGGTTCCAGCTGCAGCGCCGTTCAGGGAAGACGCTCATGATCGATGTGCAGCCGGATGATGATTCCCCCATCAGCATTAAGGTCATGCGGAAGACCGGGAAAGCGACAAGCGAGGAAGATATTCCGAACGCGCTTACACGGTATGCGGTCAAGGTCGCCGCCATTGCTGCGGGATTGCCTGATGTGCAGTATATCGAGCTGCTCAATGAACCGAATATATGGATGGCATCGGGCGTGAAACTCATGCCGCCGGAGACCTATGTGCGGGTGCTCAAGGCGGGAAGCGAAGCGATACGGTCCGTCGGAAAAACAAAGGTCGCGGCGAACATCAACGGCATGGATTACGAATATACCGAAAAACTTTTTAAGCTCGGGGCGGCGAACTATATCGATGCGTTCACGGTGCATCCCTACGGCGCATCGCCGGAAAGCCCGCCGCTCTGCGACAGCTACCGCCGATTGAGGACGCTGATAGACAAGTACCGAAAGTCGCTTCCCGTCATGAACAGTGAAGTGATGTACGGGACGCGGAATGCCGTGTACGACGGTGATTTTCAGGAAAACTTCATGACCGATTCGGAGGAGGATTGCGCAGGGCGTATACTCCAGCACTATCTCCACGGGTTCGCCGCCGATCGAGTGCCGTTCTCCCTTTTTGCCCCGCATCGCAATCTGATAAAGAGCGGTATCTCCCCGTGGCCCTACTATAATCATCTTTTCGGATCACTGCGGCATCTCAGCTCGGTCACCTTTGGACTCTCGTCCGGAAGCGAGATCGATGTTTCGCCCTCGCTGCGTCTTTTTCTGTTCGAGCGCACGGACGGCACAAAGCTCGTTACGGTCAACACGCGCGTCTTCGGGATAAGAGGACGGATGAAAATAAAACGGATGCATGATGCCGTCGTCGATCAGGACGGGAACCCCCTTGCGGGTGAGTGGACGCCGGTGGGATATCTTCCGATATACTTTACGTTCGGCAGGAATGTAACGGCACATGAGATACAGTCCGCATTCAAGGCCGGTGACTATCGCGGTTTTGATTTTCCTGTCGACTTCACGTTCGATGTGCTTGCAGATTCCCGTATATCGGTCACGATGAAGAATAACGGGAACAGCGCGGCGAAGGGTTCTCTGCATTTTGAATCAGTGCCGCGGGGCATGTCCATGCCGGATGATATTCAATTTTCTATCCCTCCCGCAGGAACATCGACCGGATATTTCGTGGCCGCACTGCTGCCGTGGAATGAGCCGTATGAATTCCGATATATCGCTCAAGCGGAAGATCAAATGACTCGCCGCTCGGCGCGCGCTCCGTCATTCGCCATTCCCATGGCTCAGGCGCCGATAACGATCGACGGCGACGTATCCGACTGGTCCGATGCCGCATGGTTCACGCTCGATGAGAACGCGCTCTCGGCCGATTTCAATCCCAGGCTGCCGCACAGCGGCCCCGAGGACCTTACCGCCAAAGCTGCTTTCCGCTGGGCGAGCAATGGATTCTTTATGGCGGTACGGGTGCGCGACCAGAAGGTCGTGAACCGTATCACTACCGAGCTTGCGATGTATAATTCCGATTCGGTGCAGGTATACTTCGATCTGCGCGGCGATGCAGCGCCGGGACTGAAGGATTATAACGCCAATGATGTGACGTACACGATCGGTGTCGAAAAAAGCGGTCGGGCGGTGGCGACGCTCGATCATGGCACGGGAACGCGTTTTGTCGGTGAGAATAACGCCCCGACCGGCGTTGACGGCGACGTGTCGGTGGCGTATGTGAGCACGGCATCGGGATATGTCGTTGAAGCTTTTTTCCCGGCATATACGCTCCCGCTGCTCGATCTTAAAAAAGGGAGCGTGATGGGCTTGTCGCTCTTGGTGAATGACAATGACGGTGACGGCCGCAAGCAGGGCGTTACGCTCGGGCCGAAGGGCACGGAGCCGTATGGGTACCCGTGGCTGTGGCGGCTGGTGAAGCTCGGGGAGTGAAGCGTCAGCGGAAGGAACGGCAAAGGAAGATGATCTGGATACCATCACGGATATCGCGAACAGGGCATGGCGCCCTATCATGAACATGTTCCGCATGCGGTTCGGGCAGGAGCTTTTTTCGCTGCTGCGGCCGGGGCCGGATACCGAGAAGGGGAAAGCGATACAAGGCCAATGTCAGACACATCCGGAATGGGTGCTGGTATGCGAAGAGAATAGAAAGATCGCCGGCTTTGTTACGTTCACTCTAGATAACAAGAAAAAGGCCGGAGAGATCTGCATGAATGCGGTCGATCCGGACCTCGGTCTCAATGGTATCGGTCAGCAGATGTATGGAGCGGTCATCGAGCTTTTCAGGAAGGATTGCACTACGCGCAGGTATCGACCGGACTTGATGACGCGCATGCGCCAGCACGACGGGCATATGAACGCGCCGGGTTCACTATCTCGCATGAGAATATCACTTATTACATGAAGCTTTGAGGTGAAAATATTTTATGGCGCTGCGGACGCGGTGGAATGTCTTGCAATCGCACCTGCTGATGATCTCATTGCCCTGTGCTCATCGGGAAAGTGAAGATGATTGACAATTGCCGGCAGTTGATTATAGTACTGTCCTATCGGCGATACCATGAAAATACAGGTCATGAACTACGGCAGTCCGCTTTTCAGGATAAACGAAGCGGTGCACCCGCGGGATTTCACGGGCCATTTTCATCGTCACCCGTTCTTTGAAGTCGGCCTTATTATCGGCGGGAGCGGGCGATACGAGGTCGTTACCGACGAGACCGCCGGCACTTTCACAGCGCATCCCGTTAAGCGGAATATGCTCGTGTTCTGGGACGGAGCCGTCGCCCATCGCGCCGTCGATACCCCCGGGGATGAGCTCTACCAGATAATTATCGTGTTCGACGATTCGTACACCGTCGGCTTTTCGCTCATGAAAGCTTTTGCGGATATGGTACGCCGAAAGCGCTTCCTGTGCATCGACGATGCATCGACGGTGTTCCGCTGTCAGAACATCGCTCGCCGCATGCTCCGCATCCAGTCACAGCAAATGCCGACAGCGCCTGATATGCTCCGTGCGCTTACCACAGAATTGCTGTGCGAGCTCTATGCCGCAAATGAACCGGCAAAGGCTTTCGCTGCATCTGATGCCCGGATACGAACAGCGCTCGAAGAGATACACGCGCATTATTCCGAGCGCCTCTCGCCCGCGCACTACGCCGACCATTTTTTCATCTCGACAAAACGGTTCTCAGACCTGTTCCGGAAGGAAACGGGAAAAACATTCGTCGAATATGTGAACGATCACCGTATCGGCGTCATCAAGGACATGCTTGCACGTACGGACAAGAACATCTCCACCATAGCATTCGAGACCGGTTTCAATAACCTTTCGCATTTTAATCGGCTGTTCCGCCGCGTAGAGGGCGTAAGCCCGGTCATATACCGGAAACGCAATGCGGCAGTGCAGCAGGCACACGATGAAGGGCGATAGGGTGTCATCCGGCAAGCGTTTTTTCCCGGGCAGACCGGCCGCGCTTCTCGCCGTGCTCCTGACAGGTGTTTCATTGCTGCTTCCCGCACCGCGTGTGGCGGTGGCGCCGCTCGCATCCGTCGGCATAGCGAAGGAAAAAGCACGTGATCTCAGTGCCGCTATAGCGAGAACACTTGCCGCGAGCAATTATACCGTGCTCGGCGTCGATGCCGTCGAGAGCACTATCGGTGCCATCGGCGAAATGCTCCCGCCGGTCGTGAACCCCGAGACGGCAATGCTTGCCGCGATAGCCGATAGAATGAAATGCGATACGCTCATTTACGGCATAACCGGGACGATATTCTCAAACACGTGCATCATCGCGGTGCTGTTCGATGCAGAAAACCGCAGGCAGAAAGGTGCCGCGGTCCTGCTCGGGGGACCGAAATGGGACAACAAGATCGGTGATGCGGCCGCAAGGACGCTCATGGAGAATATGCGCGGTACGGCGATCGATCTTGGTTCGGCGCGCACATTCATACGCATAGCGCCGTTCGAGCCGGGCGGCGATCTTACCGCGAACGATGCGGTCATGCTCACTGAAATGGTGAAAGCATCGGTGATGAGTTCCCGCAATTACACCGTCGTTGATAATAAAGCGACCATCTACGAGTCGGAAAAAGTGGTATCGGCGTCCATCGCGCGCTTCGGCGATAAAGGCTACACCGTAACGCTCACGATGACCGGCACGATATCCGGTGCGACCGAACGGAACACGACGCGAAACGCAGCATCGCTTTCAGCCGTTCCGGGGGTGCTCGGGGCCATCGTTCGATCCTGGTAGTGCATCGTCGTCACTGAACGATCGTCATTCCGGTCATGTGGTGTATTTACTTTCCCGCCGTGCGGTGTATACTTGCGCCATGGTTGCATGCCGAATAGCCACGACAGCCCTTCTCCTCGCTGCGGTATCGCTGCAGGCGAAGTCACTCTGGAATGACGATGCGGAAGGGTTCCTCGACAAAAAACTGAAAGCGGGAGATCCGGTCAAGATAGTCTTCGACGATAAGATAATCGTCAAGTACCGCAATCAGAGCAAGGGTGTGAAAAGCAAATCGACGGCCCCGCTCGGCGCGGCATCGCCGATAATAAGTTTTCTCCCGCAGGTGGACTTCAATGAGAGCGCGACGTATACGCACGAAGGGCAGTCGCAGTCATCGGGGGAATTCAAGGGATCGATAACCGCCGCGGTGACCGGCATTCTCCCCAACAAGGGCATCACGCTTGCCGGCACGCACACGATGATCGTCAACGGCGAAACGGAAACGGTGAACATCACCGGCACGGTATCTCCCAAAAGCATAAAGAAAGGCAGCATCGTCAATTCCACCGACCTCATGAACCCCACGATAACCTATTCGGGCATCGCCATCGGCAACCGCGGGCTGTTCGCTCCGAATGAGATAGTCACCGTGACGAACACCATCGTCAAGACGAACGTCGGCGTGACGAATGTGCTTACGCCGGGCTTCGTGACCAATATCGTTCCTTCCGTTTCCGGCGGGCGCACGATACTCACCACCAATATCGTTGCGGCGAACATACTCGTTGCGCGCCCGGTAACGAACATCACTTCCACTCAGGAAGTGAAGCTCGATGTCGAGAAGAACAAGAAGCAGAAGCTCATCGTCGACTATCTCAATAAAATGCTCGATGTGCTTTTTCGATACTAAGCGCGTGCGCATGAAGCACGTGCGCATGAGCCGCTCCCGTATACGTTCCGAAAAATACCGATAAATTCCGCTTTCACCCCTTGACCTTGTCCCTCTCCGGTATGATATTCATTCTACCAAAGGAGTTCCCATGACATCATCGATCGATACCCGGAACATCACCGCCGGAGCGAACATCCCTTCCGAAGGTTATTGCGATCAGCCCTACATCATCAAAGCCGATGACGGCGCGTGGGTATGCACCATGACCACCGGCACCGGGCATGAAGGGGATAAGGGCCAGCATGTCATCACCATGCGAAGCTTTGATCGCGGTGTTACCTGGATAGAACGGGCCGATGTCGAGCCGGCAGCGGGTCCCGAGGCGTCGTATTCCGTCGTATTCAAAGCGCCGTACGGACGCATCTATTGTCTTTATAATTACAACGGAGCGAATGTGCGCGAAGTAAAGCGCGAGGACAGCGGCGTGTTCACGCGCGTCGATTCCCTGGGCGATTATGTGTTCAAATACTCGGACGACAACGGCAAGTCGTGGTCGAAGGAGCGATACAATATTCCGGTGCGGGAATTCGAATGCGACCGGAAGAATGTGTACGCGGGGAAGCTGCGATTCTTCTGGAACGTAGGCCGCCCGATAACGACGAAGGACGGGAAAGCGATCTTCGTTCTTCATAAAGTGGGCGCCATGGGCGATGGCTTCTTCGCGCAGTCGGAAGGCGTATTCCTGAAAAGCGATAATATACTCACCGAACGTGATCCGAAAAAAGTGAATTTCGCCACACTCCCCGACGGCGATATCGGTCTTCGTGCACCGGCGGGCGGCGGCCGCGTGTCCGAAGAGCATACGATAGTAGAACTCTCCGACGGATCGCTCTACTCGGTGTATCGCACTATCGATGGCTATCCCGCATGCGCCTACAGCCGCGACGGCGGTCATACCTGGACAAAGCCCGCCTATGCACGCTATACGCCGAACGGGAAAAAGATAAAACATCCGCGCGCGGCGAATTTCGTCTGGAAATGTGAGAACGGGAAGTATCTCTACTGGTATCACAATCACGGCGGGGCGAAATTCATCGCGAACAAAGCCGGCTGGGTGCCGTATGCCGACCGCAATCCCGCATGGATAACCGGCGGTATCGAGAAGGACGGACATATCCATTGGTCAGAGCCCGAAGTGCTGTTGTACGATGACGAACTTGCATCGCGCATGAGCTATCCGGACCTCGTCGAGGACGGCGGGGAATACTATGTGACCGAGACGCAGAAAACGGTAGCGCGTGTGCACCATGTAGACAAAACGCTCATCGAAGGATTGTGGGCGCAGGCGGCGAACAAAAAATCTGCGAGCGAGGGCATTCTTTTCGAATCGAAGAAAATAAAGAAGAACGAGCGATTGCCCGATGCGATAAAACTGCCGCCGCTTCACATGCATCCGCATCAATGGGGCGGGAAGAATTTCACCAGCGGTTTCTCAATTGAAATGCGCATCCGGGTCAAAGCGGGTACGCATGGCGTGCTCTTCAATTCACGCGACAGCGCCGGACGCGGCACCGCGCTTACACTCACGGACCGCGGCACCATCTCCCTTTTCCTGAGCGACGGGCACAATGAATCGTCCTGGGAAAGCGACGGCGGACTCATCACCCCCAGCGCATGGCATCATATCACAGCGATAGTCGACGGCGGGCCGAATATCATCATGTTCGTCATCGATGGAAAATTATGCGACGGCGGTGAAGAGCGCCAGTTCGGCTGGGGGCGTATCCATCCGTCAATGACCGATGTGAGCGGCGATGTCATACACCTGTCATGTGTCGGCGAGTGCGATCTTTTCCGCATATACGGCCGAGCGCTTCGCGTATCGGAGGCAGTGGGGAATGCCCATGCGGCGTACTGAGCGGCAAGCTGCGATGCACACGGTGCTTTGATATGCATGATAGTTCCCTTTTCTCCATGGAAAATACCGGGAACGGGATGTATAGTATAGCATCTGCATGAGCGAGGACACTATGAGCACCATTGAAGAACGCGTACTGCTATCCCGCGAATTCTACGCGCGAAAGAACAGCCGCGTACTGTTCGGTTTTTCCGCAAAAACTGAATTCCCGTTGCATCGCTACGAGGCGGCGAAGCAGCTTCCGGAGGGACGAGCGCTTACTCCCGACGATTTCCCCGTCGATGGCTATGTCGAGGATTGCGAGCGGTTATTTCAGATACACGAAGCATGCGGAGGCGATTCGATCTGGTCGGCGAGCGCGTTCTGGGGCATACCGTGGATGGAAGCGATGCTCGGCTGTCCGATATACGCAAATCACGCAGGCGGCTCCCTGTACAGCGAAGCCCCCCCGTCGTTCGGGGGCGCGAAGGATATCCCCGTTTTTTCAAAGAACGACCCCTGGGTAATGAAGGCGCGCGAGCTGATCGAAGCGATAGCGAAAAAAAGTGCGGGGCGCTATCCCATCGGCACGACGCGCATGCGCGGCATAAGCGATCTCCTTTCGGCTGTGTATGGCGGCGAGCAATTCGTCTTCAAAATGATGGATGCGCCGGAAGAGGTCCATGCCGTCTGTGAACGATTGACCGATCTCTGGATAGAATTCGGGAAAATGCAGCTTGCACATATACCGCCGTTCCATGGCGGTGTCGGATCGTTCTACTATAATATCTGGGCACCCGCGAACACCATCTGGCATCAGGAGGACGCGGCCGCTCTACTCTCACCCGAACTCTTTAACGAATTCATACGCCCGTACGATGAGCGCATGGTCAAGGCGTTCAACGGCTGCATCATGCACGAACACCCGACAGGATATATGCCGTACGAAGCGTACATGAAGATGGGAATGACGGCGCTCGAACTACATATCGATGACGGCGGTCCGTCGGCGAAGAAGCTCCGTCCGGTGCATGAGGCTATTCTTGCAAAGATGCCGCTCATTATCTGGGGGCATATCGGCGATGAAGACATGCGTACGCTCTTGGAACTCCCGCCTCAGGGGCTGGCGATAATACAATGGGTGAATGATGCCGATGAGGCACAAAAGATGCGCGAGCGGTATGTACGGGTATAGATCACTGCCGAGTGATATTGATGACCACTATGTCGGTGAATTCGGGCGAATTGACAATGAGCGATGGATGAGGGTAGACAGGGTCAGGGCAGATAGGTGCGCGTGGGCGATGCGACACTACTGAGACGAGGTCGGATTTGACAGGATAACGCCGGGTGGTATACTGTCAAGCATGGGGGGAATGCGTTGCTGTTAAAAAGCCTGAGTCTTTGAGAAAATTTCTGCTAACCCTTGGTGCATTTTATAGAAAAAGCTTTCCAGATCATTTATCAAAGAGGCGTTGAATGGAAATTCTTGGCTATGGCGAAGATGCGCTCAGTCTTCATTTTTTAAAAAATGAAGCCAACATGAAAAAACACCTGTATTTATCGAAAATCGAGACTATTTTTTATCGACCGAGTTTTGGGAGAGGTGTAAGCTGCTATGGGGAGTTTGATTTTATCGTTGGGGGGATTTCAGGGAATCTGAAGAAAGTTTGTCTTGGAGAATCAAAGTGGGATGGGTTTGGCAAATACGCATCAATATTGATTGACGAAGACCAATTAGAACGTCACAGTGCATTTGTAAAACTCATATTAGGGGAAACAAAACCACCCGTTGATTCAGAATTATCTACAACCTTTAATGACCTTGTTGCAAAGATGAAAATCGATGCAAAAGTAATAATTGATAACTTCTTGATTATCTTTTCTTTTAAAGATGAAAAACCAATTCGGCTCAAGAATGCTAAAGAGAAAATCGATGATCATGAGTTTAAAAAACAATTCGGTTTTGAAGTGATCCGATTGCCGTATGAGAACTATTTACAGAATAGATTTGTTCCGATTAACAAATGATTGTAGTCCTTATATAGCTCTCCTGCTAGAATCGGCGGCAACCTCATCGAAGTCGCCTCCGAACCCCACTCTTCCCCCTGTACCCTGTCTGTTCCATATTGCCCCTGCCGCCAATCCAATCGATGCAATATTCATCACCCATACTCATAAAGACCAATGAGCGATGGAGGTGGACAGGGTCAGGGCTGATAGGAGCGCGCGGGCGATGCAACACTACTGAGATAGGATAACGCCGGGTGGTATACTCGCAGGCATGGGTGCTAAAAATGCAATGTGCTATCCCTTATTATTTCATCTCAGGGATAAGCGTCACCCCGCCCATATCAGCGCTGATGAACGCCTTCGCGCTCTTAACACACGCTTCCGCCATACGCCGGTTCGCTGCGTCCGTATTCGATCCCAGATGCGGCGTGAGTACGATATTCGACAATGTCCGGAAGTCTTTCCCCGGCACCGGCGCATACGGCTCCTCGGTGAACACATCGATGCCGGCGGAGGCAATCCGTTTCGCAGCGAGCGCATCGTAGAGATCGGCTTCATTGACGAGCGCCCCGCGTCCGGTGTTTATGAGGATGGCATCGGAACGCATGGCGTCGATACGCTTGCTGTCAAGGAACTTTTTTGTGGTGTCGGTGACCGCGAGGTGAAGCGAGACGATATGCGCTTCACTGACAGCCTCCTCCCACGATGAGAAATAGGCGTCCGCGAGGGGGGCGTGTTCGGGTGCGAGCGCGCTCATTCTGTCGAACGCGTGTATGCGCATGCCGAAACCGTTCCTGGCAATGGATGCCACACGGCGTCCGATATTCCCGAAGCCGATGACGGCTATCGTTTTATCGGCCAATTCCATGCCCGTTTCGAACGCCCATGTATTCTCGCGCATTTCCGCGTGCTTTTTCGCAACGTGACGGGCACAGGCGAGAATGAGGGCCATCGTATGCTCGGCAACCGACGCATCAAGCGTGCCCGGCGTGAAAGCGACGCGTGTGCCGCGTTCTTTGCAGAGCGCGATGGGGACGGCATTGTAGCCTACACCGAAGCGCACGATGAGCGATGATGCATCGATGCTTTTATAGAAATCGTCGGAATACTTCTCGGCACCGATGATGAATACGCGCACACCCTTCGCCTTCGCAAGGTCGAGCATGGTTTTCTCATTCCCGTAGGCAACGGGGGTGAGCTCGAGGGTGGATGCGTCGAAAACAGCCTTCGCACGGTCGTAGAGGTCCGCCTGAATGATGATCATATCGAACTCCTCGCTCTACAAGGTATGGCCGATGCGCCTCTGTGTCAATGTATGCACGGGAAAACATCCGGACAAAACGGCACTATTTTAAACATTTTCAGCACATTGTGGTATAGATAATCGTCAAAAATGGCATATATTGATATCCATACCGATCGCGTCGGAAGCGATTGCTCATCTCGAAATATATGATAAGGATGTCAGTGTATGGACGCATTCCGGCAGGCACAAGTCGAGAATACCATCGGTTCATTCGACGTGATAGTGGCAGGAGCCGGTCCCGCCGGTTTCGGCGCGGCGCTGTCGTCCGCGCGTCGCGGGCTTACGACGCTCATCATTGAGCAGTACGGTTTTCCCGGCGGTGTCGGGAGCGCCTCGCTTTGTCCGAACATCATGGGCTATGTGGATGACGGGAAACAGATAGTCGCCGGCATTGCCGATGAGTTCGCCCGTTCGCTCGATGGCATCAGTTGTGCGGCGATCAATAATGGCGATAGTTACATCATGCCCATTGCGGATAAGCCCCTTACGGCAAGCGTCATCACCACAAAGCCGGCGATACAGTTCACGATGAACCGCATGCTCGATACAGCGGGCGTGACGACGCTCTATTATGCATCGCTTATCGCCGTTGAGCGCGATGGGGATTCGGTCGCCGCTGTGTTCGTCAATTGCCGCGAAGGGATCATGCGCATACCCGCGAAGGTATTCATCGATGCCACGGGCGACGCACACCTTGTGTATCGTGCGGGCGGCGAAACGCGCGAGCACGGCGCTGATGAATCGATGACAAAAACGCTTCTCATGCACATGGGCGGCGTACGGGATTTCAAACGCTCAATCACAGCGAAGCGCTTCAAGGAATTGTCCGCACAGGGAGCGGTGCCGGTCAAGGGGCAGGATAATTTCATGGGGTTCTCCATTCCCATGCATCCGGGCGAGACGCATCTTAATTTCACGATGACATCGGGTGTTGCGACAACATCGGCATCATTGACCGAGATGGACAAGGAGCTTCGCCGACAGGCCTTCGCCGGCTCCGAGTGGTTCAAAAATAATTTCGACGGGTTTGAGAACGCATACCTCGCCGACATCGCGGATTCCATCGGCATACGCGCTGCGCGGAACATCATCGGGAAAGCGGCCGTGACCGAGAAGGCGATACTCGCGAACGAAGCGGTCGCTGAACCCGTCGTGAACTCAAAATGCTATTACGGCGATCATTACTCGAAAAGCTTCAGCGCGTCATGGGCGAGGACGGGCGGTGTTCGCGCCGTTCCGTACAAGGCCATGCTTCCCGCAACGCTCACGAATGTCATCGCCGCAGGACGGAATATCTCGAGCGAGCCGCGCGTGATAACCACGTTCCGTCTCATGGCGACATGCATGGCGCTCGGCGAGGCGGCGGGTATCATAGCCTCGCATGCGCTAGCGGAAAAACGCGCCGCGAACGATGTGCCCTATGCGCTCATCAGGGACGATCTTGTGAAAAGCGGGGTGCTTCTCAATGCGTGATGTCGTCATACGCGCCGACCATTCCGGCGGGAATATCATTCTCGACCGCATCGAGGGCGATACGGTATTCTTGAGACAGGACCTCCGCGATACGAACGGGACATGGTTCTACTGGAATTTCCGTATCGAGAACGCTTCCCCGCGGACGCTCGTTTTCCGTTTCACCGAGGATATCGTGGGCCGTTACGGCCCGGCGGTGAGCCGCGATGGGATACGATGGGAATGGGCGGGAACATTGTCTGTCGTCGATGAGAAGGCGTTCACGTACACGTTTCAGAACGATGCTGCGGTATATTTCTGTTTCTGCATTCCCTATCTTGTGCGCGATCTTGACCGCTTCCTCTCTGCTGCGAAATATGCCGCCGTCAAGCGCACGGCACTCACGCGTTCCCGTCAGGGTCGCGAGGTGCCGCTCCTTACCCTCGGGGATGCGTCCGCTCACCGCGATATTGTTTTCACCGCGCGGCATCACGCCTGCGAATCGACGGCGTCATATCAGCTCGAGGGCATCATCGACCGTCTCATCGGCAATGATATCCTCCGCACCCATCGCTTCCATTTCATCCCCTTCGTCGATATCGACGGCGTTGAGAACGGCGATCAGGGGAAGTCGCGCATCCCGCACGATCACAATCGTGATTACATCGATGCGCCGCTTTATCCCGAAACGAGGGCACTCACCGCATACATGCGAGAGATTCATAGTGTGCTCGCCATTGACTGCCATGCCCCGTACAAATGGGGCGGCCGAAACGACTACCCATTCTTCGTCAAGCAGGACAGCCCCGTGAAGGAGCGCATGGAACGCATTGCTCGGCATCTTCATGCGGCGACAGCAAATCGCCCGGGGAATGCCGTGCGCTATGAGCCGGGGCAGGATATCGAGAAGGGCGTCGAATGGAATACGCGCGCCTCGCCGACGGCAGCGGAGATGTTCCTTGCTTCGGGAGCCGTGTGCGCGTTCACGTTCGAGCTCGCATATTTCGGCATGACGGGCGGATATTCGCAGGAAGCGTTCGTGGACTTCGGTCGAGATTTTGCCGACGCTGTCATTGCGTATCTGGAAGAGGGAAATGTATGAGCACGATACATGAAGCAGCCCGTGACATCCCCGTCATCCGTGAAACTGATATCTGCGTGCTCGGGGGGAGCTGTACCGGTGTGTTCGCCGCCGTGCGTGCTGCCCGCCTCGGTGCGAAGGTCGTCATAGTCGAAGCGCATAATTCGTTCGGCGGTGTGGCGACGCAGGGGCTTGTGAATATCTGGCACTCGCTTAGCGATACCGAATATAAACGCGATATCATTGCCGGCCTGACACGCGAGACGATAGACCGGCTTACGAAGCGCGATGCCGTCGTCGAGGAAGCGAAGAACGAGAGCGCGGCATTCTTTCTGAACACCGAGGAGTTGAAGATAGAGCTCGATGAACGTATCGTCGATAGCGGTGTGACGCCGATGCTCCACACGATGTTCGTTTCGGCGATAGCGGCTGAAGGGAAGATCGATGCTGTTGTCGTGGAAAACAAGTCGGGGCGCGGGGCGATACGCGCGAAGTATTTCATCGATGCCACCGGCGACGGCGATGTCGCCGCGAGGCTTATGCTCCCGTTCACGCTGAAAAAGCACCTCCAGCCGCCGACGATGTGCGCTACGATACTCGGTACGGGAAAGATACCGGTAGCGCAGCTGATCGAGCAGCATCGCGATGAGTTTGACCTGAAAAAGGACTGGGGCTGGCGGGCGCCGAGCGTGGGTCTTCCCGGCGTTGTCATGCACGCGGAAACGCATGTCTTCGATGTGAACTGTGCCGACGCGGCCGACCTTACCCATGCGGAGATAGAGGGCCGGCGCCATGTGCGTGCGTTCATGGATATTGTCAGAAAATACACCGATGCGAAGCCGGTGCTCGCGCATCTTGCATCGCATATAGGCATACGCGAAACGCGGCATATATCGTGTGCGTATACGCTCACCGAGAAAGATGTGCTCACCGGGAAAAAATTCGATGATGCGATAGCGTTCGGGAGCTATCGCGTCGATGTGCATCATGAGGACAGACCCGGCATCACATTCCGGTATCTTGATGGAAGAGAGGATGTGTTCGAAGAGGGAAAAGGATGGACGCGGGGGCGTTGGCGCGAAGTGTCGGCGGTTAACCCGACGTACTATCAGATCCCCTATCGCTCGCTCCTTCCGCGCGGCTGTGATAATCTCATCATCGCGGGGCGCGCGCTCGATGCGGATACCGGCGCGTACGGCGCCGTGCGCGTGATGGTGAACATGAATCAGACCGGCGAGGCGGCGGGTGTTGCCGCGTACTGTGCGCTCTCGGGCGGGACATCATGCGATGCTGTCGATGTGAAGGATCTGCGTTCGATGATGGAGAGGGGCGGGTCGATAATTCTCTGATAGCGGGGCCAGGGGGTAGATGTTATTGCCGCTCCTTGACTTTTTAACGCACATTCATACAATTTGTTCTAGTAACTGTATAGCATGTGCGCTGAGGAGATAAGGATGCTCGATTTCGGTTTCAGCTATTGGTGGCTCATACTGCCCGCCGTTGTGCTTTCGTTCTGGGCGCAGATAAAGGTGATGAGCACTTTCGCCAAGTATAAGAAGATAGAAACGGCCAAGCGCATCACCGGGGCCGATGCAGCGCGCGAGATACTTCGCGCTTATAAAGTGAACGATGTGCCGGTAGAGGAAGTACAGGGAACGCTTACCGATCACTACGACCCCAAGCAGAAGGTGCTGCGCCTGTCGAAGGATGTGTACGGCAGCGCTACGATAGCCGCGCTCGGCGTCGCCGCGCACGAAGTGGGCCACGCGATACAGCATGCAAAGGGCTATGCCCCGCTTATGCTCCGCAATACCATGTATCCCGTCGCGGCGCTCGGTACCAATCTCGGGCCGATACTTGTCATCATCGGGTTCGTGCTCGGATTCATGAAGCCGCTCATTCTCATCGGCATCATTCTCTTCACGTTCGCCGTGATATTCACGGTCATAACGCTCCCGGTGGAATTCGATGCGTCCAAGCGCGCGATAAAGCTCCTTGAAGGCGGGAATATGCTCTCCGGCGAGGAGCTTGTCGGTGCAAAGAAAGTGCTCTCGGCCGCGGCGCTTACCTATGTGGCTGCCGCGCTAACTGCGATACTCACGCTCATACGTTTCATACTCATGTCGCGCCGCGAAGACTGACGGTGTTCTCGCTGAAAGACCATATCGCGAAGAAGGGCGTATTCATCATCGCCGAAGCGGGAAGCAATCACGACGGCGATCTCGATACCGCGAAAAAGCTCGTACGCGAAGCGGCTGCGTCCGGCACCGACGCGGTGAAGTTCCAAGCATTCACGCGGGACACGCTTTTCGCCGAAGCGGAATATGAGCGCGCGCTCAAGCTCAAGAAAGGCGCGCTTCTCGGCGTTGATGCGATAGCGTTCAAGGACGAGTGGTATGATGTTCTTTCGCGGGAAGCAAAACGTGCCGGCATTCACTTCATGGTAACGCCGTTCTCGCCCGAGGCAGCGCTTCGTATGGCGAAATACGTGCCCTGCTATAAGATAGCCTCCTGTGACATACAGTATCTGCCGCTCCTGCGTGCCGCGGCAGGAACGAAAAAGCCGGTCATTCTGTCCACCGGCCTCGCATCCGACACGGACATCCGCCGCGCGAAGGGCATCCTTAAAAAGAACGAGATGGCACTGCTCCATTGTGTCGTAGAATATCCGGCACCCGCCGAACGCGCGGCGCTCTCGTATATCGGAACGCTCGCCGAACGCTACGGCGTCATCGCCGGGTACTCCGATCACACCACGGATACGTTCACGCCTGCGCTTGCGGTCGCCCACGGCGCACGCATCATCGAAAAGCATTTCACGGTAACGCCGGAGAAAAAGGGCGGCGACCATGCGATGAGCCTTTCGCCGGAAAAGTTCGCCGCGATGGTGTCGCTGGTGCGGTCGGCAAGTGCAGCGGCCGGCGACGGTGAGAAACATCTCACTCTGCAGGAAAAGAAGGAGCTCGTGTTCGCACGCCGGGGCATTTTCGCCGCGCACGACCTTCGCAAAGGCGACAGTATCACCGAGAAGGACATTGTTGCGCTTCGGCCATGCACGGGTATCCCCGCCGGGGAATGGGATAATGTCGTCGGTAAACGGATCAAACGGGACATGGCGTCACGATCGCCGATAATGGAACGGGATATCGACAGGGGATGATGGGACTATGAATGGTGCAAAGATCGAGTACACACAAGTAACGAAACGTTTCGGGGCGGTGACCGCCGTCGATAATGTTTCGTTCACGGTCGCTCCCGGGGAATGCATAGCGCTCCTCGGACCCAATGGCGCAGGAAAGACCACGCTCGTGCGGCTTCTCCTCGATTTCACACGCGCATCAGCCGGCACTGTCGCCGTCGACGGTACCCCCAGTTCTGACATCCGTGCGCGTATGGGCGTCGGATATCTTCCGGAAAATGTGCGCATGCCGGGACATCTTACCGGCCTGCAGTACCTCATGCGCTGTGCGGACCTGCTCGGCATGACGAAACAAGATGCTGCGGTCCGATGCCGCGAGGCCGTTGCGCTCACCGGGATGACCGGCAAAGAGAACATCGCCGTGAAAACCTATTCCAAAGGGATGTCGCAGCGCATCGCGCTTGCCGCAGCGCTCATCGGGGATACACGTCTTCTCATACTCGATGAACCGACCTCGGGGCTTGATCCCATCGGCATACGCGAGATACGCGTGATACTGGAAAATCTCAAGTTGAAAGGGATGACGATACTCCTCAACTCACATCTCCTTTCGGAAGTGGAGAAGGTATGCGATGCTGCGCTCATCATCGACCGCGGCACAGTGATAGTGAAAGATACGATAGCATCGATAGTCAAGGACGGCGAAACCCTCGAAGATGTGTTCGTGCGCCTTGTTGCGCCGGGGAGGGTATCATGAAACAGACGATCAAGCGCATCGCCGCCGTGGCGCGCATGACGATGTCCGATATCATACGCCAGAAAAGCTTCATTGTGCTCTTTATCATCGCCGTGCTTTTCCTTCTCCTTGTACGCGGCTGCTGGGGTATGAAGATGAACGTGAACGGACAGGTGATGAGCGGGGGGAAGTTCGCACTCCAGATACTGCAGACCGTGTTCTTCGTGATATCATCCATGGTCATGTTCATAGCCGGGCTCCTTGCGATGCGGCTTTTCAGGCGCGACCGCGACGAGGGCATGCAGGCCTTCGTGCTGTCAAAGCCCGTAACGCGGCTTTCGTACATCACCGGCAAGGTGGGCGGTCTTGTGCTCATCATGACCGCGTTCATGTTCTTACTTCACGGCGCCATACTCATCATCCATTTCCTGCATGCGGGCGAAGTGACCGCGGGCTATCTCGCCGCATCGTCCATGAGCGTCTTGAACGTGCTTTTCGCCGTGCTCGCCGTATCGCTCTTAAGCCTTCTCATTCCCGAGATATTCGCGTTCCTTGCTGCGTTCGGCGTGACCGCACTTGCCTTCATTTTCGACGGCATCGCCGCGGCCGCCCGATCATCCGCGGTGCAGTCGATACTTTCGCAGTCCGGGGCTCAGGCAGCCGGGCTCGATTCGCTCACGTGGTGGAAGGTCGTGTACTGGATATGGCCGAAAGCAGGCACGCTCGGTGCGAATGCCGCATCACTCATCGACCCGACAGCGGTCATTGCCGTGAACGATATGCTCATACCGCTGGTGAGCATGGCAGTGTACTGTATCGCCCTCGCCGTGCTCGTCGTGATAAAATTCGATCGTGAAGAGATAGTCTAGCAGCAAGGCACGCGATACGTTCATTCCATAGGACGGTCTCAGGTCTTCCTCTGATCTACTGCACCAGCTCTATCTCGATGCCGTTGATGCCCACCGAGTACTTCATCTCAATGACGATCATCCCGTCCACTACATTGCAGTTCTTTTCGGAGAGCACGACCGCCTTTGCAAAACCGCCCGCCTCCGAGAACGGATCGACGCGCTTATCCCACGCGCGGCCGTTCACCGCCACGGCGATGGCCCGTTTACCGGCGCTCTTATTGTTCACATAGGTCTCCGCAAAATGCAGATGAACATGATATGCGCCGTTGGGCACCGGTATCCGATAGAATACCGCATCGCCATACGCCTCGGTCTGATGCATGCGCGGCGCCTCCGTATTCTCAATGGCGAGATCGGTGCCGCGGTCGGCGAAATTGGCGTTCACATTGCCGTACGCATTCCCGTTGCCGAACGCCTGATCGGGCAGCCAGCGCTTCCCCGCGCGGTCGACGTACACCGCCGTACCCGCGCAGTCGATGCGCGCATGCTTTGTCTTCGCAAGGTCATCGAGGAAAAGCGCCTGCATATCGGCCATCCGCGCGCTCTTTCTCGCCGAGTTGAGCTCGAAATCATCGAGCAGGGCGTAGAGTGCGAACGCGTCCGAGCGGGAATACGCCGTGTTCATCTTCACCATGATATCCTCGGGCAATTCCTTCTTCATGCCCGGACTGTCGATTATCTTCTTCGCTTCCTGCCGTATGCCGTCAGCGACAGCTGCAGGGAATGAAAGATCGCAGCCGGCGTGCTCAGCCCCTTCGGTGCGGAACAAACGTATGTCGTTGGGTTTCAGTTCGATGGGAATGCCGTTGGGCCCCGCAGTGATATCCCGGTCATACACAGCGTCGTGGACTCTGCTGATGCCGGTAAGGATACCGCTCGCAGGATACGGCGAGTGATTGACCAAACGCACCCAGCCTTTCGCATACTGCATAGCAGCCCCGCGAACCCTGTCCGCCGGGAGCGGAGCGAAGTCGAGTGCCGGCGTGGCATAGTATGCCTTCGTGAAACGCCGCTGCTGTTCCCCGAAACCTGTCTCAAGATTACAGTCAAGCCATGCGGTCACGATGAGGTTGGGCGTCGTATCGCGCATCACGCTCACATAGTCGTTCATCGCATTATCCTCGACGCCGCGCGGAATGAACACGCCGCGAAGACCCTTCGTCCAGAGCCATTTCGCCGCGGCGCCGGTGGGGCAGTCAACTTCATCGAGGGGACCCGTGCTGTAGAGCGTACCGAGCGATGCAACGGCCGCGCGCGTTCCCTCGCAGGTGTTGAAGCCGAGACGGTCGGTAACGAACTCCTCTTTGCGCCTGCCCTTCCAACCCACTGCCATGAGCGGCGTGACTATCTGCATGCGCGCATCGTCCCGGTAGCGTTCGAGCGGGAGCGAGTATTCGGTACGCAGTGTCTCCGTAAGGAAACGGTCGCGGTCTTGACGCGTCGCCGCGCCGGTGAACGGATTCCCGGCAGTAAGCGATTGGAACGCAGGATATATCATGAGCTTCCATTTCTGCGTACCGGAGGCGATCACCTCGGCGATATCATCATGCATCTCCTTCACCTTTTTTCCGCGCCAGGCTATCCATTGGTCGCGGTGCGTACCCATGAGCGCATCGAAGCGCTTTGCAAATCGCTTGGTATCCTGCGCATCGATCGAGAGCTTTATCCCGCTTTCTTCCTCGAACAGCGCTGCGGTACGGTCGCCGTATCCTACATCGGTCGATGCGATGCTGCCGTGTCCGGTTGACGCGAATGTCGGCATCCACCACATGCCCTCAACAAGGAAGAGACCCTCGACCGGTGCGACGGCTGCGTATCGGTCGTAGATATCGCGGACAACGGCAAGGAAATGTTTTCTCGTCTCCGGATGCATGAAGTCGCCGTTCCCGCCGGGTGTACGCGACCACGCTTGCCGTCCGTAGCGGTCAACGAGCTGCGCCGTACCTGCACCCTGCCACATGCGCCTATCGCTCACGGCATCCACGCCGGCAAGCCGCGCCTCGGGTGAAGCGATGTATTCGAGCCCGAGCATGATGCGTATGCCGTTCTCAGCGTACATTTTCATCAAAAGATGCGCTTTATCGAAATCATGCGATGAAACGCCGATGCTCGCACGTTCGCTCGGATAATGCGCATCGGAATACATGTAGAGTCCCTCGATGGCCATGTTCTTGCCGAGGAAACGGTAGAGCTTTATCTTGCGCTCGAACATGCGGTACCAGTGATACCAGGCGTCGCGGTGCCCGTTCAATGCATGGAACGGATCGTTCTCAAGCGCATTCTCACAGCCGACCGTGGGCGATATGAGGCTGATGCGTTCAAGGTGATCCCCGAAAAGCCGTCCGGTGGCGGGCACGGCGAGTGCGGGGAGGTCGCCCTCGATACGGTAGACGATGATGCGGCATGCCGCCCCTCGGCTGTCCGTCCTTCCGCTCATCACCACGACCGCTTCACTTGCAGCGCGCGGCCAATGCACATAGCGTATCGCTCTCGTTTTTCCGGTAAGCGGATACCGCCCGCCGGTAAAACACGCACCCGTAGAAGCGAAACGTCCGAATCCGGGGAGATTCCAGGGATAGACTATCGGGTCTGCCTGCATGACGCCGGAATAAATATAGCGGTCATCATCATCGGGAACGATGACCTCGACGATATGCGGTTCGCCCGCGGCAAGTCCGCGCATACGGTAGGCAAAATAATCCCAGGTGCCCGACCCCGTCTCGCGGTATACGAGCGTGCCGTTCGTTGTCACCCGCCCCTTGTTCATCTTCGGCGCATTGTACATGCCGGCATGATCGATAAAATCGGTCTCGCTCCCAGCTGCCGTGCACTCCACGCTCCAGACGCGTTTCATGCGTTCGGTGAGCGTGCGCTCGAAATCCGCAAGCGATACCGTGTCCTGCACGACAGGCCCGGTGATGATAAGCTCCTCTCGTTTGCGCTCTATCGTCTGTTTGTTCGACAGGAGCGTCCATTCGATGCGGTACGGTCCCGGTGTGCGCGTTCGGAACGCGGCCGTACTGATGAGGAAGTCGCCGCGGGCAGCGAAAGAGGATACGCTGATACGCTCCGCCTCAAGAGCGGTGCCGGCCTTGTATACCGTACCGATGACCTCCGGTGTGAAGGCGATGCCGGCGGGTATGCGCAGTTTGAATGCCGGCGCTGCAGTACGTTCGAAAACCGGATACATCCGGTCGGAAGGCTTGCTGTCGAGCATGCCCATATGCTTTGGCTCATATCCCTCGGACACTTCGGTCTTGTAGTCGGCGAGCTTTGTGACCGCCGCGCGTTCGGTCTTCGGCGTCTTCCATGACGCATCATCGAACGATGCGTCCGTCCAGGCACTTTCAGCCCTGAGACTGCATTTCCATGTTTCGTCGCCGATTATGCGCGTGACCGCTCCGTCGCGCCCGACGGCGGCACACTCAATGAGGCAGGTCTTGTTGGCATCGCCCGACCACATGAGGAATTCACGGCGATAGCATATCGTATTCTCTCCGGCGATGAGATACTGCGCGATATCGATGTGGCGCATCGCACCGACAGGATATACCTTCGCACCGGAGAGCACCGTCGTGCCGTTGATGACTAGATCGAAGCACTCATGATCGCGCAGGGACAAAGGCGCATACACCGGCTTTGAGAGCAGTGCTATCTTTTTTCGGAAATAGACGTTCGCCGACGACGGCGCAAGCTTCATCTCGCGTATCGATATCGACGCATTCGGTGTCAGGCATTCGAAACGCAGTCCGGTGACCGATGCGTATCCGGAAAGCGCAACACGCACGAGACCGGCATCGACCTCGAACTCCTGTCTGCCGGTACCGAATATCTTGAAGCGCTTTGACTCCTCGTATCCGCGCCAATTCGCCGTGAGAAAACGCCACTCGGTTTCCCTGTCCTGCTCGATCACCATACGCAGGCGAATATTATCCTTCATCGCATGCACCCAGTTGAGGCCGTAGCGTATGCCGGGCGTATCCGTTACCCCCACTTTGGTACCGAACCCGAACGTAAAACCCTTGGGACCGGTAGCTGCGGTCAGTGCTCCGCCGCCCGCCGTGTATGCGCCCTCGGCGTAGCCGTACAGCGCGATAGCGTCCTTCGAAAAATCGAGCGGTGCGCCGTATTCCCAGGTGAAGAAATCATCGCCTGACCAGACGCGGTCCTTGTCGCTCACTGCTTCGGGATATATCATCGTCTTCGAACGCCATGTCTGTTCCGCGAGCGGGTATACGCCGATGCCGAAATCAGGGAGGTCCCTGTCGTATACATATTCGGTGCGCGCCGGCACTGTCGAAGCAACGGGCTTGCCTTTCGCAACGACGGTAACAAGCATCTCATAGGACATCGCCTTCTCAGGCACGACCTCGGCGCTCGGCGCAGCGCCGTCGGGAAATACATTGAACTCGGCGGCCACCGGATAGTTCGGATCGCTCGCCTGATAGCGCTGAAGATCGACACGGGCAGCCTTGATGAATTCGTAGCGCACCGTCGACTTCGTTTTTGTTTCAACCTCGAACCATTTCACATCGCGTATGGTCTCGAACGGTCTGCAGAGATCGCCTGAGAACGCGGCACCTGTCATCGTCTCGCCTTTAAAGGGAATGCCCTCGGCGCGGCGGTGAAAACCTGCATTGAGATAGAAGCTCCGTACCTTCGCTTGGCCGGGACGAAGTGTCATGACCGCGCTCATGCGAAGACCGCTGTCGGAAACCGTTATCGTCTGCGCTATATCAATGCCTTCGATGATGCCGTTCACCGATACGCGTTCAGCGGTCACATCGCCCTTCACTTCCGTCCAGCCGCCCGTACCGTCGCCGATGAAATTGCGTCTTCCTGATTTTCCATCAACGATGAACATGGGCGCGGGGCTCTGGCCGATAATTTTGCGCTCGGCATCATCGGTAAGATAGAGGCTGCCCGAGCCGGTGCGGTTCATATCGAAGGTGAACGCGGGTTTTTCTATACGCTTCCAGAGCGATGACCAGCTTGTTCCATCGCCGATGAGCGCACCGTGCGCGAACGCCGCGGACACGAGTAGTACCATGACCTTGGCCAGAGGATATTTCCCGATGCGCATATGTTCCTCCATTGGGTAGTGCTCAGTATTCGGTCTATCTATTTTCCAAGCGGGCTGTCGGCGCGGAATTCATATCGCGTCTGCCATTCCTTTTTCCCGCCCGGCGGGACATCGATGGTGATAATCGGTTCAGGACATATCACTTTCGGCGTGATGTAGAGATTATAGATGACCGGCGGCGCGTCCATCGTCATCCGCAGCCCCGCCTTCGTACGGGAATTATAGATATCAGCGGCGCTGTGGGCAGCGGACGCATCGGACCCGGTAAGGAGATACCCGGCGCTTTCATTCGCCTGAAGCAGCCGCGAAAAGGAAAGAGTGCGCCCGCTGAACAGTGCTGCCGCATCTTTCTTCACATCTTTCAGCTGCGGCGTAAAACCGAATGTGAGGCGATAGTCAGGGCCGATGGGCTTTCCGTCTATCATGATGAAATTGTGATTATAGTACGACTGTATTATCCGTTTGCCGCCGGTATTCTCAAGCATGCACTTCGACACGAAACCCGGCGCATCCGGCGTGAGCTCGATGCGGCGTGTATATCGGAAACTGTAGCCGCATACGTCGCGGACATCCTGCCGGAACTCGATAAAGCGCCCGGCCAGCTGTATCTCCCAGGGGAATACGCGCACGATTGTGTAGCGGAAACTGATGCGGTAGCCGAACACCGCGTTCGAATTGTATTCTATGTACTCCGGCTTCATCGGCTTACGAAGTTCGCCCACGCCGATGCGCACGAAGGTCTCGCCCGGTTTCGCCTCGTCATAACCGAGCGCACCGTATGCCCCCGCCTGCCCGGTGCCGAAATCGCCGCCCATGCCGATGCTCGCGTTCGCATCAACGGGATCATGCTTCCCCGGCAGCCATTGCCCGAACCACGTATGCCCGCGATAGCCCGCGCGCCCCACCATCGCAGAACGGTCGAAACGCGGTCCGCGGCCGAAACCTTTTTCCGCATCGGGGAGATACACGATAAGTTCAACGGACCCGTTGGTCAGTGTGACGGAAGGATATTCATCGACAACACCGCGCAGGGCATTGGACGCGCCGAGCGCTGAGAACGATTTGATGAACGGTGTATCATCGGTATCATTGATAATGGCTTTTGCGAGTACCGCACGTGCGCTGCTTAATACGATGACCGACGCGCCCTTGAGCCTTCCGCTGCAGCAGGGGTCGGTGCGGTTCCACACGCGTATACAATCGATGACCGTATCCTTTCCGAGATCGACCTCCCACCATGCGCTCACCGCATTGGTCGCATCGGATGTGTGGGTGATGGAATTGCCCGCCCATGATCCGGCCGTATTGCCGTCAACTGCCCGCGCCGCCTCGCCGCCGTATGCGGTCGATGACTGCGACGGCGTGCCTTTATGCGCGATATTCGCCGTGCCGGAGAACACTTCCACCTCGGCAAGCGCGAGAACGCCGTTCGCCTGCTCGACGCGGATATACCGTGCAGAGAGAGCCGCCTCGCCGTACGCCATCACCGAAGCGGCGAACATGGCTGACAGCATCGGGATGCAGAGCATACGTTCATGCTTCATTCGGGCCCCCAGGGGATCTTCTACGGCAGTATCGAGTATACGCCATTTCGGTCGACCATGTCCTTATAACTATTCAGGAAAATGATATACAATTTTCACCATGCGGTCCGGACGAAGGTGCGCCGGCATGGCAGCGTTTTACCGCATCGTCGATACGATGGCCTCGTATACACCGGCAGCGGTCTTGAGCGACTCGAACGCCTTTGCGTTCATCGCCGTGAACGTATCGTTCTTGCCCGCCTTCGTGGTCTCAAGCAGTATGCCCGCGCGTACCGCCTGATCGAGCACATCGGTCAATAGGTCGACGTACTGATAATTGAGCCACACCTGCTGTGCCGGCTGTTTCTCATCGCGGTCCACTTTTTCACGGAACATCGTAAGCATGTTCGTGGCCTTGGTCAGATACTTGTTCTGCTTTTCAACGAGCTCGAGGATGACGGGGTATTTCGATGCCCCGACCTCACGCGCGCGGCCCTTGTTCAGGATGACCATTTTCTCGTTGACTTCATCCTGATAGTTCTGTTCCGCGGTGCTTTTCCAGTCGGCGTTCTGAGCGGCAAGGCATCCCGAAAATACGATGACGGCGAGCATGAGCCTCATGAGAATACCTCCTTCGATGACAGGTAATTGTAGCTCTATCCGGCGTAATAACAAGTGTATGCGCATCCCTGTGTATGCATCCCCGCAACAATTGTCATCGGGCATGCAGCATGAAAAAATCCCATAGAACATCGGTAGCGTTCATTTTCTTTGTCATAGCCCCGACGACCGAGCTCGGCAGCAGAGATCGTCCCCCCGGCCAGGTGTGGCCCATGTCGTCGATAGTATAGGACACAACTTCCTGTGAGCCGCCGCCGGTGAATCGTATCGCGGTAACGCCGTTCGTGTTCACGATTGTTTTCGCTTCGGCACCGCATCCCGCATGCGCGGCATAACGTCTGATCGAGTCGATGATCGGCGGCCGAGGGTCGGCCGGCAGACCGAAATCGTGATGCGCTATCGCCCCGCCGTCGGGCGGATTACGCGGATCCGCTAAACCTTGTATGCTGATAAGCGGCGGCGCCTTCGTTCTCGGCGCTGTATTCACGCGAAGGCCGCTAGACGCGACGGGTGCTACCGCGGCGATCTTTTCCGCGAGTTCTATGCCGAGCCGGTAGGTGAGCGATGAACCGTTCGAGAATCCGGTGATGTATATACGATTTATATCCGCAGCGAAGATGCGTACCAATTCGTCGATGAGCGTACCGATGAATGAAACATCATCGATGTTGTTCTCCCCGGCGTAGAACCGACCCGAGCCGTCATTCCATCCCTGCGGATTTCCCGCGAATTTTGCAGGTTTTCCCGGATGGGGGCGGCTCCCTTCCGGGAACACGGCGATGAATCCCTCACGTTCCGCTTTTTTATCCCAGCCGGTTTCGATGCGCGCGGCTTCTCCTGTTCCGCCGCCGCCGTGGAGCATGATGACGACAGCAAGCGGTTTTTCCCCATTGTATACGGACGGCAGATAGATGAGATATTCCCGTGTCATCGCGCCGACACGGATAGTCCTTTTCTCGAGACCAGCGCCGAACAGAAAAGCGGCGCTTGCGAACAGTATGACAATACGCAGCATCAATCATTCCCCATGCGACGCCGCATATTTTGAGAAGAACGCGAGTATGCGCGGATTGTACTCCGCCTGCCACAGATGCGCGAGAACGTTCTTCTTGCCGACGCTTGGAATGATAAAATCCTCTTCCATAGCATATCCGTGCGCAACAAGCTGCCGCACGAGTTTCTGATGACAGGTGATATCGACGATGCCGTCATCGCGATGATGTATCCCGATGAACGGCGGCTTCTTCGCAGGGTTCATCGTTTCCCATTTCTTTTCGTTCGGATATGATGCGTCAGGTGCTCCGCCTGCGCCATCCTGAGTGATCTGCTTTCCCGTGTCCCGGTCTATGCCCACACCGCGCGCTTCCCGCCCGGTATCCACTGACGCATCGAAATAAGTGCCGTACGGATCGCAGGCTGCGCCGGGCGCAAATGCGGTGACGAGACCGTCGAAATGCGTGGATGCACGCACGGTCATGAAACCGCCCGTCGATTCGCCGGTGATGAAAACGGAAGGACTGCTCCCCTTCGGGCGCTTTGATGTCATCACCTCGCGTATCACCTTTTCGATGAACGGAAGATCGATGTTCTCACGGCCGTCGACAACGGTGGCATCGAAGCGCTTCCCGCACGGAAGTCCCTTGTCGTCGGTGACGAGGTCGGTACTTGAATCGAGTGAGAACACGGCAAAACCCTGCTCTATCGCATCGCGGCTGAAAGCGACCTGCGCCTGCATGGATGCATCGATGCTCGCTATGCCGGTCTTTGTCGCGTAACACCAGTCGACAGCGGTGCCGCTCCCGCCATGCATGACGATGATCGCACCTTTCGTCCACTGCTTCGGCCCTTTCCAGATAAGTTTGCGCTCCGCGTTTCCGACTGGAACCGTAACGATCTCCCAGCTGAGTTTGACGGCAATAGCTTCATTGTACCGCGCGCGAGCGGTACTCCTGTCCTCGGCACAGAGTATCCCAGCGGTCACGATCGTGAAAAGCAGAATTGCTGTTGCTCGTTCCATCGACGGCCTCCTTTGCATGAATAGAGATAAATTTTTTACCGATCCGTTTCACGATGCTCGTAGCGCGTCAGACGTGTGTCGTTCCCTGACAGTATCACAACGGCGTGCTCATCCCCGAGTATATGCCGCTCGAGGAAGGCAACGGAGTATTTCCGTATCACGCCGAATTCCGTCTCTGTGCCGCTCATGCGCTGCGCCCCCGTATTATCACTGAACCTGTTATTGAACGAAAAATGGCTCGCCCCTTTGACCTCGAGATAATATTTCGTTGCCGGAAAACAGCGATACGCGGCATCGGCGAGGTCCGCCATGGTCCTCTCCCCGCGCTTCTCATCGCGCTCACGCTCACCGAGGAAAAGCATTACCGGCATCTTAACCGCGGCCATTTCCTCCGGCGTATAGAGGCATGTGCCGGTACCGGTGGAGAAAAGCACTACCGCTTTGATACGGCTGTCCTTCAGTTCCGGCAACGTTCCGCAGAGCCCGAGCGCCGTATATCCGCCGAACGAGTGCCCACCGAGCGCGATCTTCCCCGTGTCGATGCTCGGTCCGAACCCAGGGGATGCGATAATGCCATTGAGCACGGTGCGAAGCTCATCGTAGCGGTATCGATACGCATTGCGGTCATCGATGGTCGAATCGGCAATCTCCCGCGCGTGTGAGAAAAGACCAGCGCGGTCGAACCCCTGCTGTCCCTTTCTGATGCGCACTGCGCTGTGACGGTCGTTATAGTCGGGCGATACTACAATCCAGCCGCGTGCGGCAAGTTCCTCGGTGAGAAAAACAGCGGTCAGGCCGCCGCCGCCATAGCCATGGGAGAATACCAGGAGCGGATACGGTCCGCCGTGTTTCAGTGCTCCGTCAACGGCGAGCTCCCCGCTGGTGCTCCCGCCGTACACATGTATTTTTGTCCGCGCATCCGTGGGATACCATACGGCTGTGGTGACGGTTTTTTCCTCGGTGCCGCTTTTGTATTTAAAATCAAGCACGGTATAACCGATATTCATCCGCGGTACTTCACCGGCAGCTGCGGGCGTTCCGGCATACAATGCATGCACCACGACCCATGCGAGGGATGCTGCGACGAACGCAAAACGTCTGCGGGATGTTCCGTTCTGTGTGCTCACGGCTCATCCGAAGCAGCGGTCGTTCTCTGTTTTTTCGCTTTTGCCGCTACCGACCTCAAATGCCGGAAGAAATCCTTCTGGAACAGCACGAATCGCGCTTTTTGCTCGGCGGTCAACTCTTCTTCCACGGCACGGTTGAATTCCTCGCCGCGCAGGCGGTATCGTTCGCGGACTTTTTTATAGCCGGCCAGGGCAGTCTCAACGGCAGCCGGGTCGGACGGGGAGCGTGCAAGCGCCGCCCGAAGCGCTTTTTCTTTCGCATTGATATCCGCATAGGTTACCGGATTTGCCGCGATGACACGCTCGATGGATGAACGGATGTTCGTCATCTGTGTCTCGCTCACGCGGCATTCCTGCGTAAGCCGCTCCTGATACAGCACGATGATGCGTTTTTCGATATCGCCCGTGCTTGCAGTCGTACGTGCGCAGCCGAGATGAAGCGAGGCTGCGAGCGCGATAACAAATAGTAGGTATGCCATGCGTATCATGAGCGCCTCCCGCGTATCACGGCTATTTCTTCATCGATGCGTCTAAGGAAATTCGAACGCTCATCATCATCCATCGCCGTGACGATGGGCTCCAGAGCTTCCTCGCCGCCGATGCCTATCGAAAGCATATCGGCATCCGCGGTGCCGTTCGCCATACTGAGCGGGATGCCGATACCGACCGTAAGCAGGAGCGCGGCAGCTATCGCGAGCGGTATGCGCACACGCAGAGGGAAGACGATGCGTTTTTTCTCGTCAGCGAGGCGCTCGGCAAGACGCGCGTCGAATGTTGCCCAGTATCCCTTCGGTGCGGCAACGGACGATGCAATACTCCCGTTCATGCGCCGATACGCATCGACAAGCGCTCTGCACGATACGCAGTGTTCGCAATGCCGCATAATACGCGACGACTCGCTTGTGGAGAGCGCCCCATCAATATGATCGGATATTTTTCTTTCGGATAGATGTTCCATCGTGTACCTCCCGTCAGGGTTTTACATGCCGCTTGAAATAATCCCAGATCACATCAACCGCTATCATCTTGTCCGTCATGTTCCCGACTATCGACGCGGGCAAAAGGCTTTTTCCGCCCGGCCACGTATGCCCAAGGTCATCGATGGTTATCCATTCGATCGCGGTGCCGCCTTTTCCCTGTGCATACTTCCGTGTCGTCACGCCGTTCACGCTTTCTGTCGATATCGGCGATGGCTGACATTCGATAAGCGCCGCCCAGCGTGCGATATGATCCTTCACCGGCGGTTTCGCTTTTCCCTCGCCCATTTTTATCCCGCCCGCGCTCGTCGGCACGCCGCCGTTGATGGGGTTCATGGGATCGGCCGTGCCGTGAATATAAAGAAGTGAGATCGGCTCCGCGATCGGGGCATTCGTGATCCAAAGCGCTCCTGACATGGGAGCGATGGCGGCGATGCGCCTGGACAGTTCGAGCCCGGTACGGAACGTCATCGATGCGCCGTTGGAGAAACCTGTCGCGCAGATGCGCTTCGGGTCCGCTTTGAATTTCGATAGCAACTCATCTATGACGGCGTTGACATAGGCGATGTCGTCGACACCATCCTTCCCCGCATGAAAACGCATTGAGCCGTCATTCCATATCGCCGAATTGCCGCGGAAGCTCGCCGGACGCGTCGGATCGGGCGCTGTCGCCTGCGGGAACACGGCGATGAATCCTTCTTTCTCGGCTTTTTTATCCCAGCCTGTCTCCGCCATAGCCGCTTTCGACGTGCCTCCCCCGCCGTGGAACATGATGACGACGGGAAGGGATTTTTCGCCGTCATACGCAGTTGGAAGATAGATGGTGTACTCGCGTTTCAGATCGCCGACGACGATGGAGCAGACCTGTGCACCGCCTGCGGCGAATAGATGTCCGGTACATACTGCGGCTGCTATACAGAAAACAGCGCACCGTGTGATGATCGATGTCCTTCTATATCGTTCCATGCATCCTCCCCCTGAGCGTTTTTCTCGCTTCATGTATCCTCCACGATACCGTACCTTCCGAACACCCCTGTATCCGTGCCGCTTCGCGATGCGATAATCCGTCGCGGGCCACGAGCAGAAGCGTCAGCCGCTGTGCTTCGGGAAGCGAGGAAAGCATATCCTCGATGTCCGCACGAAGTTCGCTCTGTTCGTTCATGGTGTCGCTTTCGGCGATATCCGCTTGCGCCGATGTGACGTGCCGCAAACGGCGCCGCTCGTGCTTGCGATGATCACGCGCCGTATTCACTGCGATGCGGTAGAGCCAGGTGTAGAACTTCGCCCTGCCGAGGAATGAATCCATCTTGCGATATGCTTTCACGAATGTCTCCTGGAGCGCATCGTCCGCCGCATCATGTGAGCCGAGCATGCCGTACAAGAGCCCGTAGAGCCGCTCGCGATAGCGATGGACGATGGTCGTGAAGGCAGCGGTATCGCCCCTGCGGAACGCCTGGACAGATATCGCATCATCCGTAGTCTCCCGTCCGTCCATCTGCACGCATTGGTCTCCATGGGTCACTTCGATACTTTTGCCGGAACGATCACGGTGCTTCCCCGAATATGCCGCGTAAGGAACGCTGTTGCGGAAGCGTTTATCAGGGCGAATTGCCCCGTCGTTCCCCCGCTCGCGCCGGCGACCGGTACCGTATTATATACGAAATGATTACCCCCTGCAATTTCAACGCCGTAGCTCGGAGAGGGGGAATAATAGTAACAGAAGGCGGCATACACGTTCGTGCGCCCGGCTGTAATTGCGGATGCGAGCTCATTGCTCCCGTAGAAGTAGATCGTAGGAAATGTCATTGCCGTGAACACGGATGCGTTGAAATAACGCTGCCCGGCGTAAAGCCAGTTGAGTTCTCCCATCGAGAACAGCAGCATCGCCGAAGGTATCATACCGTTCGTCATGGCGGACATCACCGTCCACGCACCCATGGAATGCCCCGACAGGATCAACAACGCCGGATCGACATGCAGGTCCGTGCGGCCACGCATTGCATCGACGACCGCACGGATCTCGCGAACGCGATAGGAATAGGTTGATCCGTCGTTGAACGGATGCGTTTCGAGATAGGAGAGCGCATCGTTGAGCGAGCCTGTTGCCGTGCCGCCAATGCGCACACAGAGCACCGCGTCGGAGTGATCGGGCGCTGCGACGATATAGCCCTCACGCGCTATCGCCTCGCATATCGCCGTTTGTCCCACGCCGCCGCCGGAGAATCCGTGCGAGAATACGACGATAGGCCATGAACCCGGACGTACTTTCCCGTTCAATGCCACCGTACCGCTGATGTTGCCCCCGTTCGCAGTACCATACGTATGGGTCGATCCTGCCGATACGGAGGGATACCATACCGCCGTCCGTACCGATACCGATGCTGGCACGGCGGTATCGACTATCGTATATCCGACCGATACTGCAGAAACTGTATTCTCCCCTACCGGCGACACCGGATTGGACGTACATCCATGCCAGATCATCGCGGTGAATGCCAGACACAGAAGGGTTAGGGTGCGCATATCAGCTCCTCGTTATATTAGACGACGAGGGAAGCGAATTCCTTGGTGAGCTGCGGATATTGGCAGATACGAACAGCCGTTATTCACCCATGCGCCGGTAGAGCATTGACGCCGCTGACTGCCGCGGCATGTTCGGTCCCTCCACCTCGAGCGTGAAGACGTTCGGATTATTGTTGAACTTGATCATCTCTATGCGTACCGCATGATATCCGGCGGCGAGCGCAATGCTGTCGGTATCGTTCGTCTTCAGATACGTCGGGCTCACTGCCGTCGGCATCACAAGGTCTTTCGCCGGATCATAAATGATGATGTTCGCCCCGCTCGGCGCCGTACAATGGAATGTGTATATACCGCTCGTCGGTATGCGGATAGAGCCTTCCCAGATCACACAATAGCTCTTTTCTTTCGCCCAGCGGTCAAGGGAAAGATCTTCGCTGCTTCCGCGTTCGGTTACAGGGCGCATCATGATCTCATGAAGCCGTGCATAGCCGCCGACGTAGCGTATGAAGCGGTAGGATAGTCCCCGAGGGATCACCGTCTCCGGAGCGGCATCCGCATCACGTACAACCCAGGAACACGGCTTGTATTCCACTGCTGATACAAGGGGCAGCGGATCGTTTCCCCGGAAATAACGCGCTTTCACGACGGCTTCCCGGTCAATGGCGAACGCTCCCGAATAGAACGGCGATGAGATCGTGGGTTCCGACCCATCGATGGTATACCGTATATCGTAGCCGGCACGCGGCGCGATGACCACGTTCGGTGCATCCGCCATCGACACGAACGGCCGCGGTTCGGCAATGGCAGGGACCTCCGGCAGAAAGAACGGCGTCGTGCGCATCTCGTTCCCGACGACGACAAATTCAAAATCACCGGTGCGGTCGACCGCGGCGCCATTCCATGTCATAGAACTGCAGCCGATCACAATTCCTGATATACCGCCTTTTGTTGCAACGAGTATGCTCTTTGCCGTACCCGATATCCTGTCAAGCGCCAATGGTGCCGGCGCAGATGCGCTGCGGTATCGTATCGTCGTGCCGTCGGTAAGTTCCGCATCGAATCCGCGTGATGCCGCTGCGGCGGCCGAACGCTGAGACTTGACGAGGGATGACTGCCCCGTGCGCAAGGGTATCATCATCGTCATGAGTACATCGCTGTCATCGCTTTTCCAGGATACATGCACATTGGGTGCCGGCCGCGCATCGCCGATGCCCGCGGCATACCAGCCGAGCCAGCGCTTCCTGTCGCCGTGCCATTTCCGGTATTCGATCTCTTTCGGTCCGAAATGCCTGAACTCGACGTTGGGGCCGCCCTTGTCAGTCGTGGAAAAATGCTTTTCTGCGGGCGTAAGAACGAATTGATCTTCGGCAAATCCGGCGATCTCCCGTTCGTAGACATCGTCTTTGCAGAGCGGCGGGAAATTCCACACCTGTGAATACTCATGCCCTGCCGTACCGTTATTGATCATCCGGTCCTCGATGATCCAAAGCGATGCCGCGCGCACGAAGACGACAGAGCGATAATGCGAGACCGACATATCGATGTTGATATCCGTATTCTTCCTGATATCAAAATCGCCGTAACCGAGATCATAGAGGCCGTCCACGATGTCGAAATTCGGCGAGGTATGCCATCGGCTCGCTGCCGGTGTCTTGTACCCTTTCAGAACACGCTCGGCGTTCTTCGACTGCGAGCGCCCGTCGATGATGACGGTATTGTTCTTGAGGCTGGACGCCTCGCTCAGAAAAAAATGCGCACCGCGCACATCATCGCTCTTGAACACATCGTAGGTAGGACTTCCGCCGCAGACAACGAGCTGGCGCCCGTACGCGGTCATCTGTACGGCATTATTGTCCCGCATGGAATGGCCGCGCTGCGGACGTCCATTCATGAAGAAGAGATAGAGATCGTCGATGCCCCATCCCGTGCGCTGTGCATAGAATCCGCTGTAGGGGAAAGCGCATGAGAGGAACGGCTCTGGTGTCGGCATCTCCTTGTGGCGTATCGCGGTCGACTCGATGTAACGCTTTTTCGCATCATCGCTTACCCATATGTTCTTGCCGAGCACGTCGTGTGAGTTCCCCACCTGCGGGAGGCCGCCGAGCGGCGTGCGAAGCCCCGTATCGATACCCCGGCGAGATCTCGCCTTCAGAAGCGCTCGTGCGGCGAACGGCGGCTTTATTCCCGGAAAGAAACGCACCATATTCTCAAGCCCTTCCTTATCCTGTTCGTTATAATTGAACGACTGCTCAAGGCTGCCTCCGTCCGGAAGAAAATTGCTGTCGAGCATTTCAGCATAGCCGCGCGTAATAGCATCTTTGAGCGCAGGCGTCTGTCTGAAATCCGGGAATATCCCCGAAAGATACACGAGCGCAAGCAGTCCCTCGGAACGCTGATTGGGAACAGCACCCGGCTTTATGCAGAAGCGCATGAGCGGCCCCGGATGATCGTACATGAGCGAAAGCGCTATCTCGGCAAGCCGCTCTGATGACAGTACCGACATCTCTCCGCGCGTGAGCGTGCCGTTCACCGGGAGAAGCACCGATGCCCATTCCGCGGCCTTATCCTTCCCGAGACATTTCGCGATGCCGGCAAGCATCTTGATATTGTTCTTAAGCCGCCAGCCGGTGTTGAGCTGATTCACACCGACGCGCCAGTCGGCACGGTATATGTTCTTCACTTCTTTATCGGAAAATTCCTTCTGCGCATACGCCTGCCAGAACCCGCGCCGGTGGCTCCTCGCAAAATCCGCGGCGATCTCGATATACTTCGCAGCGTAGGCGTTGCTCCCGGTGACCCAGAAGCGATACACGAAGGTCTTGAATATCTCAAATGTGTCGTACCCCGTAAGCGACCAGCGCACCGATGCATCAAGCGCTGCTATTCCCGCGGTCGGCCACTTCGCCGCATTCACATCGACGAACCACGACACCGGCTTCTTTCCCGCATCCGCCATCTCCCATATATCGATGAACCGAACACTGGATACCGGCGAATAGTACTCCTCCGGCGTGATGTATCCTGCAAGCATATCCGCAGTGCGGTAATAGTTCGGGCTGGTCGTACTGTCATGCCAGCCGAACTGAACGAAGTCCCGTTCGCGCAGACGCATGACCGTGATGTCCCGCCAGGCATCGAGCGCCTCGTCAAAACGCCCGGCGGCCGCAAGCGATACAACGGCCTCAAGACCGGGTCGCGAAAGATCAAGCGCATCGATAAGCGCTTTCGCCACGGCTGTCTTTCCCTCCGGCGCCGGCGGAATGACAGTGTATCCGTCCGAGACGGGCGATACAGGGAACACTATCGCACTGAGTGCAAGCATGCACGGGATGATGACCGCGAACCGTTTCGATCGTGTCTGCATGATGGCTCCTTGCATCGAAGATACTCTCTCCCGTCAGTATATACAATACACCGCTGCACGGTATGGCAGATCGCGACATGCCGTTGTAAGAATCGGCACTCAAATGTCAATTATACGTATGGAACGGTCATGGAGAGATATTTCACTTACAGCCCGAAACGCCAGCCAGCACCGCCGATGAATGCGATCGGGCGTACGCAGGCATGAGAGCGCGGTGAAAACAACGCCAAGTATCATCAGTACGCGAAGTATTTTCATTCCAGTGAACCTGCCAGGGGCATGATTATATCGACGGACTTGCTTCTGTCAATCGCGATGCGTATCGGGAATGCTTGCACCGCTTCCCTATCGCTGTATAATGACACTGATACATACCCGGAGCGATCATGCAAAAGGCCATCGCGTATTTTAAAAGGAACACACGGCAGCTTGCGAACGATGTCGTCGACATGCAGCGTGCTCTTGTGCCGCTCAAGGCGTTCGCCCCGGAGAACGGCGGGGTGGGCGAAGCGAAAAAAGCCGCCTATGTCGATTCGATACTGCAGTCGCTTTCTGTCAGGCGCAGAAGCTATCCGGTGAAGGACAAGCGTGTGCCGGGCGGCATTCGCCCGAACATCGCCGGGGTCGTTCCGGGAAAGGACGCGTCGCGGACGATGTGGACCATCGCGCATCTCGATGTCGTTCCGGAAGGCGATAAGCGATTATGGAATACCGATCCGTATACACTCACGGTGAAGGGCGATACGCTCATCGGGCGCGGTGTTACCGATAATAATTTCGCCATTGCGGCCGGGCTGGTGCTCCTCAAGGTGCTTACCGCGAGCAGGACCGTTCCCCCCGTGAATACCGGCGCGTTCTTCTTCGCCGACGAGGAAGTGGGAAGCCGCTACGGCATACGCGCCGTGCTCTCCCGGTACAAGGGCGTGTTCGGAGAACAGGACATCGTCTATGTGCCTGACATGTCCTCGCCGTCCGGCGCCGATATGGAAATAGCGGAAAAATCGATGCTGTGGCTTACGGTGCATATCACGGGGAAGCAGACGCACGGTTCCCGTCCCGATCACGGCATCAATGCGCACCGCGCGGCGGCGTATTTCGTGACCGCAATGGACGAGCTCACGAAAAAGCGATTCGGGAAGAGGAACCGTGATTTCGATCTTCCCATCACGACGATAGAACCGACGAAAGTGGAACCGAACGTCGGGAACATCAATACGATACCCGGCGAGCATTCACTATCGTTCGACTGCCGCGTACTCCCCGGTTATTCGACACAGTCCGTACATGCGGCATTCCGCGTCACAGCAAAGCGCATCGAGTCGCGTTTCGGCGTACGCATACGTTTGGCCGTTGAGAACAGGCACGATGCACTGAAACCCATCAGTAAGAAATGCGACGCACTCCGCTATATGAAAGGTGCGGTGATAAGAACGTTCCATCGCCCCATGCGCGTCTACGGCGTCGGCGGCGGCACCTGCGCGTATTTCCTCCGCGAGCGCGGCATCGAAGCTGTCGTCTGCGGGAAAGGAAAAGAGACGGCACATACGCCCAATGAGAGCGTATCGATAAAGGATATCCTTCAGTACGTTGAGCTCTATCTGAACGTGCTTGATGGGATAGGGAAATAACCCCCCGACCCCTTCAAAAGGGAACGGGGTGCCAGGAAGTCATACATGACAGCAGTGGCTTTCAATTGGCGGGGATAGATGTTTTGCAAGGAGACAACAATATGAAATCTTCTGTTCACTACATTGTATCTCTGATCGTATTGTATTGTGCTGTTCTCTCCGCCTCCAATGCCACGCTCGTTCGTCTCAACGAGATCGTTGCCCCGCGCATGAGCGATGCCGGTCTCACGCGCGCCGAGCAGGATTCCATCGCCGCATACGTTGAAAAAACCTTCGGGGCGAAGTATGTGTCCGCGGTGCTCACTGCATTCCGCGCCGCTGACAGCGACGGGAACAGCACTATCAGCTCGAACGAATGGCGCATCTATTTCAATGCAGCGAACACCGATCCGGTGACCGAACGCATCATGCTGCCGATGAGCGACGGTGTGCATCTGTGCACCTACGTATCGCGGCCGTCGACGAACGGGAGATTTCCCGTCATTCTTTCGCGTACGCCGTATCGCGCGAATTTCTCGACGAGCGCGCTCACGTTCGGTTATGCCACCGTTATGCAGGATATGCGCGGGCGCTTCGCGTCGGAAGGAAGCAATATGCCCTTCGTCGGCTGCGGATGGGAGCCGTACCATGACGGGCTTGATACGGTGAACTGGATAAAGGCGCAGCCGTGGTGCGACGGGAATATCGGCACCGAGGGTGCGTCCGCGGGTGGTATTACGCAGGACCTTCTTGCAGGCACACTGCCCGATGTGAAAGCACAGGTCATCCGTGTCGCCGCGGCGAGCATCTATCATCATGCGGCGTATGTCGGCGGCGCGCTCAGGAAAGACCAGCTCGAGAAATGGCTCACCGGCAATAAGTACGATGCATCGTCGTTCGACATGTATCGTGAGAACCCGTATTACGGTCCGTTCTGGCATTATCTCGATTCGACGCTGAAACATCCGTTGATGAACATCCCCGCCATCCATATCGGCGGATGGTTCGATACGTTTGTGCAGGGCACTATCGATTCATTCGCAGGAAGGCAGTACAGCGGTGCGGCGGGCGCACGCGGTACGCAGAAATTGGTGATAGGGCCATGGGCCCACGGCGGTTTCCGCAACAATGGCAAATGCGGCGAGCTTTCGTTCAGAAAAGCGGAATTCCCGTCCGAATACGATACGATGCATTGGTTCGACCATTATCTCAAAGGTGCGAGCAATAATGCTGAGGCGCTTCCCGCGGTGCGCTATTACGCAATGGGCGATGTTGATGATGTGAACGCCCCGGGCGGCTGGCAGAGCGCCGACGCATGGCCGCCGTGGACGAATACGCAGAATTATTATCTGAGCGCACGAACGATAGCGCTGTCACGGCCGAATGAAGCGGATGCGTTCGATTCCATCGTCTTCGATCCGAAGGACCCTTGCCCGACAAAAGGCGGAAAGAATCTTGCGCAGCCGGCCGGTCCTTTCGATCAGCGTACCCTTGAAAGCCGTGCGGATATGGCGGTATATACATCGCCGGTGCTTGACAAACCGCTCGAAGCGACCGGACGTATACGCGCAGTGATCTATCTTTCGTCCTCGGCCATCGACACCGATGTTTCAGTGCGCCTTACCGATGTATACCCCGACGGCAGGAGCATGCTCATTGCCGAGGGAATGCAGCGTGCGCTTCTCCGCGAGTCGCTGGAAAAGCCGATACCGCTTGTCCCGGAGAAAGTATATCGCATCGAGGTCGATCTCTGGTCGGTAAGCGTAGTGTTCAACAAAGGACATCGTATACGCATAGCGGTGACATCGTCTAATTATCCGCGCTTTGAGAAGAACCCCGGGACGGGCAGGCTCTGGAAGGACGGCGATGCTTTCGTTACGCAGACGAACCGAATCTACCGCGACGGCACGCGATGTTCGATGCTTGTGCTGCCGACGCGGTAATTGCATTATTACGGCTTAAGCCTAGCGGCTATTGTTTGAACGAAAGCATGACAAATCCCGTCCCGGGTATCGACACCGAGAACACGCCGTTCTCAGCGCGCACAGTGCCAAGCTGCTTCCATACCGGTGCAGTATCATCATCCCCCGTACCCGTCCACGCGAAGGCAGCTGCTTCGTTCCTGCCGTTGTCGATGGTCAGCAGATAGCGCACCGGTACACCGACGGTATTCGCAAGAAATATATTGACAGTACCATTGTTCTTTTTCGTTGCGAACACCGGCATATCGGGTATCTCGGTTTCCGTGCGGAGCATGCGCTCACCGCCATGTTCGTTCCATACCGAAAGCACCTGTCCCATCGGCAAGAGCCCCCCGTTTGGATGGAAAGCGTTCTTCCCGCTCATCGAATCATTGTCGGCGGCGCGATCGGTCCAGAAATGCATATAGGTCACGCGCGGCAGAAGGCGGTTCACACCCATACGCACGAAGTTGCGTGTGGACTCCGCGAGATCATTGCGTATCGGCGAGCCGGGATTGTATGAGCTCGTCTCGGTAAGACAGATGGTCCAGCGCGCTTTCACCGCTTCAGGAATGGACGCGCGGGCTATCGCGTCATTGACGCGGTCCATCGCATACGTACCCCGCGGGCTGTAGGCATGGGCGATGAAAAAATCGATATGCTCATGCGCTTCCGGTAAGATACGGTCAAGCCACTCCTTGTTCTCGCGGAACCCGGCATTCACGCCGACCTTGGCCGTGCGGTCGCCGCGTTTTATCGCCGGTGCGATGAGCTTCAATGCTTCGATATATCCCTCCGCCGTCCACGGGACAAGTTTCTTTTCCTTGTAGTCATTGAGGTCGGTCTCATTGCCTATCTCGAACCACATCGATACACCGCGCGACTTCGCATACCGTGCCTGTCCTTCAGCCGCATGGATGATAGCGTTCGTAACATCAGGGAGCATGTAGTCCCATTCGCCGGCTATCGCATTGAGCGCGTCGATACCGATTATATAGAAGAATTCCTTCACGCCTGCGGCAATGCCGGTATCGATGAATTCATCGAATTCCATCGGCCGGTCGAGCGTGCCGTCGGGGCGGAAATACTGATGCATGTACACACGCTTGGGGTGATAGGCGCTCGCGCGCATTGCTGGTTTATCATAGGGCGGCACCGACCAGATGAGAAAATCTCCGATATTGCCCTCCATGCCGCGTACGGTCCTTCCGCCGAGCAATGCGAGCGTCTTTGCCTGGCTTATCGTGCGTTCAGGATAAAATCGGTCGGAGGTATTGAACACATTCTCTGACACACCGATGGGCCGCTCGGGTATACCGGACTTTACGATATCGTTCACCGCTACCCGCGCGGTGAGCGAGAGCGTTTCCCCGGCAAGGTCCGTGACTGCAACATCATCAAGACGGCTGGTCCCGGCGATGCCGGTGAACATGGCGCCGGTGGCTCCAGCGAACCATTCGAAACGAAGGCGCGTGTTGGTGCCTGAATTAAAAAGGAGACGAAGCTCCTGCCATTCTCCCGATGGTTTGAGCACGTTGGTGGCGATCGGTTTCCAGTTCATGCCGGAGACTGAGATGAGCGGCTTAAGATGAACATCGCTCTTCATCCAGGCGCGCATTTCATAGGCGGTGTTCGGTGTCACCTCTATCACCTGATTCAGATGGAAATTATGGCTTCCCTCGCCTGTCTTCACGTATTTCACGCAATTCCCGGAACGACCGTCGGCATCGATGGCGAACGATCCGGCAGCATCCTTGATGACATATGCCGCCCACACGCCCGGTGTATTCCCTTCGCTCTCCGAACGAATATCCCCCGCGTTAAACGTGCCGTCGCGTACGATATTCTCCGCCGCGAACGCGGATGAAATGCAGCAGGCGATAATGATAATGACGCGCATATGATCTCCTACTTCGCTATCTCGATATCACTGAGCGCGAGCGAATTCCCGCCGTCGCAAATGACGGCGATGCCCACGGCGTATTTCCCGCTCGCCTTCTCGGACGGTGTGCATTTCATCTCAATGACCTTTTCCGTACCGGCGGGAAGTGTTACGTCAGCATCGGCTGCGTTCGGTCCGTCATTGGCTATGCCGAGCGCATCGATGAATCCCACCGGCCAAAGCTTCACCGCGAGTGCAGCGGACGATGTATTCTTCACTGTCAGCCTCACCGAGCATGGCGACCCCTTCGCGAAGATGCCCGTTCCTTCGACACGCACGGCTATCGGTCCTCCGGACTTCTTGAGCCTGCCGGAAATATCCCCCATTTCATAATAGATCGGCATGGGCCGGAGCGATCCATTCGCTTCGATGCGGCTTAAGCCGAACATATTCCCCTTTTCCTGCGCGGTATACCAGGCGATGAATTTCGACCGCTTCGCCAGCCCTTCGAGCGCAATGCGTCCTTCGCGCGCTTTCTCCTCCTCGCTCGTTACCAGTCCGGGACCTGTTTTCCACCCGAATTGGAACCCCACTTCGGTTATCCACGTCTCCTTCGGGGCACCGAGCGCTATCGAAGTGTACTGCGCATTATTGTTCCTCATGAGCACACCGGCACCGGTGTTTGCATACGGGTGGGTGCACATGCCGTCGAAATATTTCGCCCAGCCGTCGTTAAAAAGCCGCGGCATCCATTCGCCGGACACGAATGCCCCGAGGAATATGCGGCAATCGGGGTCGGCGCGTTTGGCCGCGATATACGCATGTCTCACGTACTCGCGGTATTCCTCATACGTGCCCATGAAACCTTCGCTCGGAAGATCGGGCTCATTGATGATCTCCCACGCTTTCACGCGCCCCTTGCCGGCACGCACCGCGCTTTCGACAAAACGCTCCCAGTCATTCCAGTCCTTCGGCGCCCAATATGACCGCGCCACCTTGTATGCGCCAAGGCTCTTCCGCATGTTCTCAGGTATGTCTCGTTCAGGGACCTTGCCGCTCGCCCATGACGGCGTACCGCCGAGACAGACGATGGAAAGCGATATCCCGTAGTGATCGAAAAGGGCGACGCGATCGTTGTAATCAGTAAGGTCTATCTTCCCGCGCTCGGCTTCCACATTGTTCCATGTGATCCCTGCGCGCGTGTCGAGAACGCCTGCACAGGCGAGGAGCTTCAATGCCGTATCGCGTGACCGCGGATCGAATGCGTCCGACCCGTAGGTGCGGTCGATGGCGGTTGCCGCCCAGCGCGTCCGCCCCTTCGGCGCTATCTGCGCGAGGGCATCCGCCGGCGGGATGAATTGTTCGAGGACGATGTCTTTCACGATTATCTCGCCGCCGCTCACGTTCGGAAGCGATAACCCTATCTCGAACGCCTTTATCGCGCGGTTGAGCGTGAACAGTATCTTATATGATCGTTCCTCTTTCGCCGGTTTTCCGACATTCTGATACATGACGGTCTTTCCCGAGGCATCGCGCCCCATAACATAAAGCACCGGCGAGGCATCGGTCATCGTCGAGACGGTAGTAAGCGATACGGTATATGCCTCGCTTTCCACTTCCGGCGTGTAATTGAACTGCTTTGCGGCGAATCCGCGGACGCCCGCCGATGCCCGGACAGCGATGCCGTCGCGCGCTTCAATATCGATGGTGCCGTTCGTCTTCCACGTGACCACCCAGTCGACCGCGCCCTGATATCGATAGGATACGGCAGCAGCAAGCGGCAGCGCCAGGAATACCAGAAAACAATGCTTTATTGATCCCATCATTCGCTCCTTACCGGAAGTATCATCAGTATATACAGAAGCGCATGCCTCTGCAATGAAGAGAATTATGGAAATGATGAAAAAAGATACAAATGCGGTATGCTGTCGCCATGAAACGCATCATCGCCGTCAATCGCACCCATGCACCGGGGCGTGAGAACCCCCTGCATGCCCATGATGTATGGGAAATAGTGCTCTATACCGGCGGTTCGGGGAGCATACTGCTTTCCGATGGTGACCGCGAACTTGCGCCGGGCACGATATGCTGTTTCCCGCCCGATGCCGCCCATGGTGAGCGATCGAAGCGCGGGTACGACAGCATGTGGATAATGTTCGACGGCTTTGCCGTTGCCGGGGATACGGCAATGATCATCGTTGATCCGCCGCATGGGCCGTGCCGCTCTTTGGCTGAGCTTCTCTATCATGAGTACCGGCTGAACGAAAAGAACCCGGTGTGTATGGATGTGCTTTCGCTCTTCATCGGCTACATCATGCGGCTCGCATCGCATTCGGCCGAGGACGCGCGTGTGGAAGCGATAAAACATATGCTGATAGCGAATATCGGGAATGCGGATTTTCGGCTTAATCGCTCCCTCGGTATGCTCGGCAGCCCTGCAACGCTCCATGCGCTTTTTAAGAAAGCCGTCGGCGTTTCGCCGCTGCAGCACCTCATCGATCTGCGTATACGCGACAGCAAGCCGCTCTTATCGATACGCGGGCTTACGCTTCGCGCGGTATCGCGACAGGTTGGCTTTCGCGACCCGTATCATTTCTCGCGCGCATTCAAGCAGAAGACGGGTATGCCGCCTGCGAAATATCGGGCACAACACTGAGCCTCATATTTTCACGTAAAAATATAATGCAACCACAAAGACACAAAGGGCGCAAAGAAAAATCGTGAAAACAACATCAACCATTGGATGAATAATCAACTTCGTTCCCACGGGTCGATCTTTCGGCTTTCTTCGTGCCTTTGCTCCTTAGTGGTTTTTCTTACGTGCCGATTTTTGTGCGTGGGCACGCTTGAATTGCACATGGACTATGGTAGAATACAGACAGTACTGGCAAGGAGTCACGCATGAAAAAATCATTGACAGCCGCCGCCGCTGCGGCATTACTTTCACTATCCTGCGGGGGTGCCGCGTTGATCTCGGGGAAGGCGACCTTTGTCGCCGGTGACGCTTCGATCATGCGTGCGGGGAAGGTAACGCCGCTCACGCTCGGTTCTGCCGTTCATGAGCGTGATTCGGTCATTACCGGCACGAACGGTGTTGCCGTCATCGCATTCGCCGATGTGATCACCGTTGAGATACAGCACAATGCATCGTTCGATGTGCGTTCGATACGCAATGCGAAAAAGAATTTCTATCTTTCCAGGGGAAATGTCTGGGCCATGGTGAAGAAACTGGCCGTGGACAATGAGCTTTCGATCGAAACCCCGAATTCGATCGCATCCGTGCGCGGGACAAAATTCTATACCTTCGATGTCGGCGCCATTCACGGCACCTGCCATTGCGAGGGCGTCATCGATTACCGCTCGGGGAATTTTTCCGGCACCAATGATTCGGATTATCTTGTCTTCACGAAGGACGGCGTGTCCATCGTTGTAAATCCGTCGGAACTCGCATTCGTCGGCATGACCGGCCATGATCATTCCATTCTTCCCGACAGCCCCGTGGGCTACTGTCCGCCGAAGGGTACAACGCTTAACATGAAAAAGATGACCGAGTATCTGGAAGCGCGTCTTGCAGAGGCGAAAAAGACAGGCAAGCCCCGCTAGGCTCTTGGCCGCATACCGATCATTCGCGTGAACAGCACCGCCGGTAATCACCCGGGGACGTCCGCATTATCGATTGGAACGTCCGGGAGAAATGGACATCGCTCGAAAATCCAACTGCGCGGGCTATTTCGTTCGTTTTCTTCGATGTATGCCACAACAGATCGCACGCGATTTCGATGCGCCGCCGGATGATGTATTGCTTCGGCGGCATGCCGAAATGCCTGGCGAATAAATTCGAGAAATAATTCGTTTCAAGCGGGATAAGCGAGGCAAGTGTCGCCATGTCGACCGGTTCGGCAATATGCGATTCGATATGTGAAAGTACCGAAGTGAACCGCGACCCTTCATTCGATCGCACATCGCTGAAGAACGGTGCGATGAGCGATAGCAGCGCACCTTCGCCGGCAAGCCGCGCGGCAAGCATCGTATTCCCGCCGGAAGCGATGATCACGGAAAATCGTTCGGCGGTCGTTCGCGGATCGGCCACGGGCATAGACAGGCGCGAATGGTTCAAAAGCAGGGAATTCATATCGGGGGATGAAAATGAGAAATGTACATACGCATGCGTCATCGTGTGACGGCAATGAGCGCTGAACATGCGGAACGCGGGGAGAAAATATAGATTCCCCGGAGTGAGCGGCACTGTTTTACCGACATGCATCCGTATCGACGCTGCGCCGGCGGTGACATAGTAAAGACGAATATGCGGATACGGAAAAAAGCTTTTCGTCCAGCGAGCATCGACTGTCGCCGTTCCCGCTTCATCGATAGCGACAGCCCCGATCATGGGATATCCGTGATAATGTTAAGAATATCGATGGTCCCATCATTGCCGATAATCATCATCCATTATACTATTACTGAAGGATAATAGTCAAGGAATATCGGATCTTGCATGGAGCGCTGAAATGACTTATATGCGTATCGTACGTTTCATCCCATCCGCCCTGTGCGCCTTCTGCCTCATTGCACATCTTGATGCACGCGGTGCCGACGGATCGATATTTGAACGGCATGCGTATAAGGATATATATGTTGCGCTGTCGACCGGGAACGATGCCGGCACGGGCGGCGCACAGAGCCCGTTCGCCTCGATACAAAGGGGAATTGATGAATTGTATCGGATCAACGCCGCGGGGTATCCGTCGCGGTTGGTCATACGCCCCGGTGTGTATCGTGCCTCCGTGTATATGACGAATACGCCGGCGAGGAACGATCTGCCGATTATTATCGAAGCCATCGGTGCAGTGATGATAAGCGGTGCAGATATATGGAACAATGGCTGGCAACGGGAGAACGGCGTGTACCGGAAACCATGGCCGTATGCCTGGAGTGTTTTGGGGAAGCCCTCGGGGTGGGAGACGGTAAAGATGAAGGATATAGTCAGGCGTTCCGAGATGGTCATCGTCAATGGGAGACCATTGCTGCAGGCGAGCGCCATGCCCGCGCGTGACGACACATTCTTCATCGACGACACAGCAGGGATGATCTGCCTCAGAACGAAGGCTGATCCGAACGGCACGCACGATGTCATAGAAGTAGCTGTGCGCCCGTTGAACCGCGGGGATCGGCTTATGCTGTTCAAGAACATCAGCAATCTCCTCGTCAGGGGATTGACGGTGACGCATGCGCGCAACGCATCGTTCCCCGAGATGGCATGCGGATTCCTCGGCATGACGAATCTCGTTGTCGAGCGCTGCACGTTCGTCCAGAACAACTGGGGCGGGATGAATACCGGCGCCGATTCGTCGGCGGTCACGATACGCGGCTGCGGCTTCATCAGCAACGGTATTACCGGCGGGGCGATAAGCGGGGCATCGAACGTGCTTGTCGAGGGGTTATGTGCAGAATACAATAATTGGCGCGGCATACGCGGCGGCTTCTGGGGATGGGGGATCGCGGGGAATAAAAGTGTCCGCCTTCGCGATGCGCAATTCCGCAACTGCAGTTTTTCGAGCAATCAGACCTTCGGGCTCTGGTTCGACGTGTATTGTCATTCGATAATGGTCGAGAGCAGTCGCATACGCGGCAACCGTTTCAGTACCGAAACGATAGAGGATGGCGGTTACGGTCTTAATTTCGAACTGTCGATCGGGCTTGTCGTTTCTAATTGCATCATCGCGGACCAAAGCACGGGGCTGCTGAGCGAGGGTGCATCAAATATGGTTTTTATCGATTCCGTCTTCAGCAATCACACCCATCAACATATGCTCTTTCCGATGAAAATGCGGGAACAGGGGAACACCGGTGAAGCATGGTGGCCGTCTGCCATGTCTACGTCTGGTCTTTCGCTGTTCAAGAACCGCATCGGTTACTCCCGTGCTCGAATTATCAATGTATTCGTGAAAGATGAGAAAGAGCACCGGAACGCCGGACACTTCATCGCCGACTATCATGGCGATGAGAACGAATTCTACGCGCCAAAGAACAGCGGCTTCACGTTCCTGGAGAACGGGAGATCGACCAATGCAGGATTATCCGATTGGCAGCGGACGAGCGGACAGGATAAACGGTCGATCAACAGAGAGTGATGCGCAGCGGCAGGGAGCATGGATGAGTAAACGACGGCCAAATATCATTTTCGTTCTCACCGATGACCAGGGTTACGGCGATCTCGGCTGTACCGGCGATCCAGTACTGAAAACCCCCGCTATCGATGCATTCGCCGCTGAGAGCATTCGGTTCACGAATTATCATGTGGGGCCGACATGCGCACCGACCAGAAGCGGCATCATGACCGGCCATTACGCGAACTCGACGGGCGTCTGGCATACGGTGGGCGGGCGGTCGCTCCTTCGCGGTAATGAAACGACGATAGCGGATATTTTCGCGGAGAACGGCTACCGCACGGGGCTCTTCGGTAAATGGCATCTCGGTGATAATTATCCCTACCGTCCCGAGGACCGCGGTTTCCATGAAGTGATAACGCACGGCGGCGGCGGTATTGCGAATACACCGGACTATTGGGGCAATGATTATTTCGACGATACGTACCGCGCGAACGGAGAGATGAAGAAATTCGATGGATACTGTACCGACGTATGGTTCTCGGAAGCGATGCAATTCATCGAGCGGAATAAAAAAGATCCGTTCCTGTGCTTCATCACGCCCAATGCGCCGCATACGCCGTACAATGTCGATCCGAAATACCGCGATATGTATCGCGGGAAAGTACCCACCGGCCGCGATTCGTTCTACGGCATGATAACCAATATCGATGAGAATTTCGCGCTGTTGCGGGAACATATCCGTGCGCTCGGCATTGAGGATGATACGATACTCGTGTTCACCACCGATAATGGTACGGGCTGTCATATTTCCGGCGGGAACAATGCAGGTCTTCGCGGGATGAAAGGGAGCGAGTACGACGGCGGACACCGCGTGCCGTTCTTCATACGCTGGCCCAGCGGCGGCTTCACGCAAGCGCGCGATATAGATACGCTTACGGCGAATATCGATATTCTGCCGACGTTCATGGATCTTGCCGGCATCGATACGGCGAAATATGATCGTTTGAATTTTCACGGCGAGAGCGTGAAGCCGCTTCTTACCGGAGAAAAGACGGGCTCACGGGAGCGCGTCATCGTTACCGATTCGCAAAGGCTCACACAGCCGGTAAAATGGAAGCAGTCATCGGTTATGACCGATCGCTGGCGGCTTATCAACGGCCGCGAGCTCTACGCCATGGAGAGCGACCGCGCACAGGCATATGATATCGCCGAAAAGTATCCCGATGTCGTTGCACGGCTCCGCAGCGAGTATGAGCGATGGTGGGACATCGTATCGAAGCAATTCGACGAAGAGATACCGATACCCATCGGCACGGACGGGAGCGAGGTATGCCTTACCTGTCACGATATACGCGCGGAAACCGGACATATCGCCTATAATCAGGGATTGGTGCGCCAGGGAAAAGGGGGCACCGGTCACTTTGAGATAATGGTCGAACGTTCGGGGACCTACCGCATTGAGCTCAGGCGCTGGCCGAAAGAGCTCGGCAATGGAGTGACCGACACCGCGATGAACGCCGATTACTGTATCGATGCGGTGCCCGAGAACGAGCGATATCAGTACGAGGGCGGTACCGCGCTGCCGTTCGTCTATGCATCGCTCACTATCGGCAGCAGAACGCATACTATGGAAGTAAAACAAAATTCACCCAGCGCGGTATTCGATGCGGCTTTGCAGGAAGGGTCGACACATCTGGATGCACGGTTCATAGCATCAGAATCGCTTGTGCGGGGGGCGTATTATGTGTATGTCAGTTGGAAAAAAAGCATCAAGTAAAACCCCGGAATCCCGAAATTGAGTATGAGGGTAGTCTCCACTTCGGAGGCAACATGTACGCATTCGCGCCAGTAAAACGCGATCAGTCGCCGTTCGACGCATTCTTCGCATCGTCGCAGCCGCAGCAGAAACCGGAAAGGAACGCCGATTTCAGCGCTGCCCTGAGTAAAAGCCAGGAAACGGCCAATACTTCGGGTGAACTCAATGCTCGTACCGATGCATCGAAAAGATCGGAACGCGAGACGGTGGAGCGGAGATCCCGCGAAAAAGATACAAAAGACGCCAAAGAGGCTCGGGAATCGAAAGAGGCAGAGAAGGCCGAAAAGCCCGAGGCACGTGCGAGCACCGCCACGGATAAGGCCGAAGCCGCGAAAGCACGCATTGACATCGCTATTACACAAAAAACACTGAAAAAAGAGCCGCAAAAGACCGTTCATGCAGAACGCGGCGTTTCCCGCGGAGAGATCGCAAAGAAAGCCTCACAGGAAAAAAAGAGCGCCGAGCACACGCATTCGTTCGCGGAAAGTGCGGCGGTGATGAATGCTTTGCAGCAGAACACGGTAAAAGTGCAGAAAAAACCCGTCATGGAAGCAAAGGAAGCGAAAGTGTCCCGCGCGACCGAGGGGAAAACCGTGCAATCGCCAGGACAATATACGGCACCCCAGAATGCACAGAAGGCGGACGCGAAGGCGAAACATGAAGTGCATGATGTGAAAGAGGCGAAGGCATCCGTCGGCGAAACGAAGAATACCCGCGAGCGCATTGAAAAAGCAAAGACAAAGAATGAAACTGCGGAAGCGCCGCGCACGGAGAACGATAAGCCGACCGAGCTTACGGTCACAAAGCAGAAGGACATGACGACGCCGGCGACCACGCCTGTTACGGATGCAAAGGTGAATGCGCAGGTGAAGGCCGAAGCGCTTCAGCCATTGGCGAAATTCCAGGATATTCTTCCGCAGCTCGTCGATCGCGCGCAGGTGATGATGTCGGAGGGTAAAAGCGAGATAACGATGACGCTCAAGCCCGAGGCGCTCGGCGATGTGAAGATGAAATTCTCCCTTGAGGGTGATACGCTCGTCGGCGATATCACCGTCGACAGCGCGGCAGTGAAGGATATCTTCGACCGCAACATCGATTCGGTGATACAGTCGTTAAGCGACATGAACATCACCGTGTCGCAGTTCAGCGTAACGCTCAAGAACGATGCCGAGGCGGATTATGCCGCGTATGAACGCGAGTTCGCCAAAAAATCGTTATCGATAGGAACGGATGTGCCGATGAATGATACGGAGACGGTGTATGCGCTCTACGGGCGCACGCTCGATCTTATCATCTAAAGGACGGTCATCATGCAGCTGAACACACAGATGTCGTTTGAACAGACGAAATCGCTTCAGAAAGAAATGGGCGCGGTGAATCTCGCCAACAAGTACAAACGCGATCCTGCCAAAGAAGGCATGGGCCGCGACGAGTTCCTGAAACTGCTCACCGTGCAGATGTCGCATCAGGACCCGCTCTCGCCGATGGAGAACAAAGAGTTCATCGCGCAGATGGCGCAGTTCTCATCGCTCGAGCAGATGACGCATATGAACAAGTCCCTTGAGTCGATGAAGGCTTCCTATACACAGAACAATGCCTACGGCATGCTCGGCCGCACGGTTGATTTCATCAGCGAATCGGGCACGCCGATGAAGGGCGAGGTCACATCGCTCCTCATCGATGAGGATTCGGTCAAGCTCAATGTGAAGGTCGGGGCGATGACGACGACGGCGAAGGTCGAAGACGTTCTCGCAGTTCATAAATAGATCAGGTCTCGATAGGAGGATACGCTTATGATGCGCTCACTGTATGCCGGAGTTTCGGGTCTTCAGAACCATCAGACACGCATGGACGTGCTCAGCAATAACGTGGCGAACGTGAACACCTACGGCTTCAAGAAAGGCCGGGTGACGTTCCAGGACATGCTCTCGCAGACGCTCACCGGTGCGGCGCGGCCGCGCGAGGATAAGGGCGGTGTGAACCCGCAGCAGGTGGGTCTCGGCATGATGGTCGCCGCTATCGATACCATTCATTCGCAGGGCGCCATGCAGGTGACCGGTGTCAACACCGACCTTGCGCTCATGGGCGAGGGCATGTTCATATTGAAGCGCGGCGAACGCTCGTTCTACACGCGTAACGGCGCGTTCTCCATCGATAAAGAGGGAACGCTCCTCAACCCCGCCAATGGATATAAAGTGCAGGGCTGGCAGTCCGCCAACGGCGCCGATGGGCGTCCGGTAGTGGAAACGGCCGCAACACCGACGGATATACGCATTCCGGTCGGCGATAAGGACCCGGCGCGCGCGACGGCGAACGTGTTCTATCACTGTAACCTGAGAAAGACCGACGAGACGCATCAGACCGATATCGAAGCGTATGATAATACCGGCACCCCGCGCCAATTACGCGCAACGATGAAGCGTACCGGGATCAATCAATGGCAGATGACCGTCGATGTGCCCAAGGCCACCGCTGGTTCGGTGAAGGCCGATGTCGCCGGGAATAATGGTCCGGGACAGAACAATATCATCAATCTTACGTTCAATGACAACGGATCGCTCGTTGCGGTGGCGGACAATCAGGTGGCCGCCGGACAGACGGCCGATACGCTCAATAACGGTGCGCTTTCCGCGAATGTTTCGTTCTCGTACGCGGGAACCAACGGCGAAGTGACGCAGTCGATAAAGCTACATCTCGGCACGAGCGGCCTCTTTGACGGCGTTACCCAGTTCGAATCGGCCTCGACAACGAAGGCGATAGAACAGGACGGCTACACGATGGGTGAGCTTGAGGGCTTTAACATCGATGACAACGGCCAGGTGACCGGCGTGTACACCAACGGCAACAGAAAGCTCCTCGCGCAGGTCGCCATCGCGAAGTTCGCGAACGTCGGCGGTCTTGAGAAGGCGGGTGAATCGCTTTTCGTCGAGTCGAACAACTCGGGGCGCGCGAATATCGGCGAGGCAGGGCTTTCCGGCCGCGGCAAGATCAAAGCGGGCACGCTCGAGATGTCCAACGTCGACCTCTCCGAGCAGTTCGTCGATATGATCGTGACCCAGCGCGGCTTCCAGGCGAACTCGCGCGGCATAACGACGAGCGATCAGATGCTGCAGGAAATACTCACGCTCAAGCGCTAGTAGCGCTCATCTAAGGTTCGAAGTACTATAACATAAGCAACGCCTCCGCCCCAACGGGCGGGGGCGTTGCTGTTTTTTGACATGCAGGATATAGTAAAAATCGATGTGTGTATGCTAATTTGATGTCGCAAAATGCGATATCAAGTGAAGAAGCCGATCGGGTTCCGGAAAGATCAAGGAAAAGGAGTTCTATGCCATGATAAAGATCACACGGCTTGACAAGAGCGAGATATACATCAATCCCCATGATATCGAATTCATGGAATCGACGCCGGACACCATCATCACGATGCTCTCCGGGAAAAAGGTGATCGCGCGTGAGGCCGCCGATGAGATCATCGCGCGCATCATCGCCTATCGGGCGCGCATTGTCGCGGAGTCGGGCAATCCTACAAGTGCGGGGACGGAGCACTAGCCATGGAGTTAATGAAGGGTTGGGAGCCGTTCTCATATACGAAAAAGTCCGACGTCGGCGTGCTCGTGCTGCAGGGATACACCGGCTCAACGAGCAGCGTGCGTCCGCTCGGGGACTATCTCGGGAAATTCTACAATGTAGAGGGACCGCGTCTCTCCGGGCACGGCACGCGCTGGCAGGACTTGAACCGTGTGCACTGGGAGGACTGGGTCGCCGATGCCGAGACAGCGCTTGCGCTCCTCAAACGACGCGCAAAGAGGATATTCATCGCGGGGCTTTCCATGGGCGGAACGATCTCGCTCTATCTCGCTGAACGGCACAGGGAGATCAATGGTATCGTTCTTGTCAATCATCTCCTTATTCTGAAGAATCCGCTGCTCCCCATTCTGCCGATACTAAAGCTCATCGTACCGGCGGTGAAAGCGATAGCGAGCGATATGATGGATCCGACGCAGAAAGAGATAGGGTACGATCACACACCGCTTAAGGGCCTTGCGGAAACGATGAAAATGGCATCGATCGTCAAACGCGGTCTTGCGGACATTCGAAAACCGATACTTATCTTCAAATCGAAGGATGATCATGTCGTTCCTGTCGACGGCGCGCCGTATACGTACGAGCGTGTGTCGTCACGTGACAAGGAGCTTGTGTGGCTCACGAACTCGCGCCATGTGGCAACGATGGATTATGATAAGACCATCATTATGGAGAGAACGAGGGGATTTATTGAGAGGGTGGGGTAGAGACACTCACCCATCCCCCGCCGCGAAATACGCGGCACCCCCTTCCCTCTCTCACAGGGATCGGTGCAAATCGGCCTCCGTGCCTCGCACCGACTGCAACATCAGTGTTGCACGAGTGAGAGAGGGAAGGGGGAAGAAAAGATAGGGGCATTGTATGATGCTACGAGAATCCACAGTAATAGCACGGCGATTACGTGTTGGACAGACTTCCGCTGAACGGGAATTGTGGAAACATCTGCGTGGCAGAAAACTCGGCGGAATGAAGTTCACTCGTCAACATACGATTCGGTATATTGATGACGGAAAGGCGTATTTCTTTATTGCCGATTTTTATTGCGCTCAATGTAAGTTATGCGTTGAGATAGACGGTTCGATCCATAACGGCCAGGAAGAGTATGACAGGATGCGGAGCTCGCTGAAGCGTAATTTCGGGATTTGCACCATTCACTTTTCGAATGAGGAAGTAATGAATAATATTGATGAAGTATTAAAAAAAATCAGCGCTCTTGCTTCTTCTCCCCTTCCCCTCTCTCACTTCCCTGTGAGAGACGCGTGCGGCACGGATGCCGCTGTTGGCGCGAGGCAGGATGCCGATTTGCGCCAAGGGAAGGGGCCGGGGGATGGGGTGAGTGTATGAATCACATTCTCTCCATCGACCAAGGCACCACAAGCACACGCGCCATCATTTTCAATGACTCGGGCGCAATTGTTGCATCAGCGCAAAAGGAGCATCGACAGATATACCCCAAGCCCGGCTGGGTAGAGCATGATCCGCTCGAGGTGCTCGCGAACACTGATACGGTCATACGCGAAGCGATGGGCAAGGCGAACATAACCAGTAAGGTTATTGCCGCCGTCGGCATCACCAATCAGCGTGAGACGACGGTGATATGGGACAAACGCACCGGCAAGCCGTTCTGCAATGCGATAGTCTGGCAGGATATGCGTACCGATACGATATGCGCATCGCTGGAAAAGAGTGTCGGCGGAGCGACGATACGTACGCATACCGGGCTTCCCATCGCCACCTATTTTTCGGGACCGAAGATAGCATGGGTGCTGAAGAACATTCCCGGCGTCAAGGAAGCGGCGAAGAAAGGCGACGCGCTGTTCGGCACCATGGACTCATGGCTTATCTGGAATCTCACCGGCGGCGTGAACGGCGGGGCGCATGTTACCGATGTGACAAATGCAAGCCGTATGATGCTCATGAACCTGCGAACACTTGCCTGGGATGATGAGCTCCTCCGCGCGATGCATGTTCCGCGGTCCATGCTCCCAGCGATACGTCCGTCAGTCGATAAAAATTTTTACGGTATGACAATGGCCGACGGCCCGTTCGGCGCATCCATCCCGATAGCGGGCGATCTCGGCGATCAGCAGGCGGCGCTTTTCGGGCAGGCGTGTTTCGTGAAAGGCATGTCGAAGAACACCTACGGCACCGGCTGTTTCTTCCTTATGAACACGGGAACGACGCCGGTGTTCTCGAAGCATGGCCTTATCACGACAGCCGCATACAAGATAGGGAATTCACCCGCCGTCTATGCGCTTGAAGGATCGGTAGCCGTTGCCGGGGCCCTCGTGCAATGGATGCGCGATAATCTCGGTTTGATAGAGAGGTCCGAGGATATTCAAGCCCTCGCGCGAACGGTCGCCGATAATGGCGATGTGTATTTCGTTCCGGCATTCTCGGGTTTGTTCGCCCCGTACTGGAAGATGAACGCTCGAGGCATCATCGCCGGGCTCACGCGCTTTGCCACGAAGGGCCATATCGCTCGCGCCGTCATCGAGGCCACCGCGTATCAGACGCGCGAACTGTACGATGCGATGGTCAAGGATGCAAAAGCGAAGATACCCCTGCTCAAGGTGGACGGCGGCATGGTCCGCGATGAACTCCTCATGCAGTTCCAGGCCGATATGCTCGGTGTCCCGGTGATACGCCCGAAAGTGACCGAGACCACTGCGCTCGGCGCCGCCTATGCCGCAGGGCTTGCCGTCGGTGTATGGAACGATACGGATACGCTCGCAAAACAATGGCGCGAGGATAAGCGATTTATCTCGTCGATGGAAACGAAAAAGCGTGATGCGCTTTATCGGTCATGGAAGAAGGCGGTGAAGCGGTCTTTTGATTGGGTGGAGTGAAAGCTACGCCGTCTTATCCGCCATCAGCACATCCCGCGGTTTGCTCCCGTTCTCAGGGCCGATGATCCCCTTCTGTTCCATCATCTCCACGATGCGCGCGGCGCGGTTATAGCCGATCTTCATCCGCCGCTGGAGGAATGACGCGCTTGCCTTCCGCGTTCGAAGCACGATGGATACCGCATCCTCCCAGAGCACGTCATCTATCGTCTCTTCCTCGGCAGCTGTTGCGGTATCGTCGCTTTCGAGCATGGCGATGACCTCGTCATCGTACATCGGGTCGAGCTGAGCGGATATTTCATCGACGACCTTTTTCACTTCCGTGTCGGATACGAAGGCGCCCTGCACGCGTTCGGGCATCTGCACCGACGGCGAGCAGAAGAGCGAATCACCCTTGCCGAGCAATTGCTCCGCACCGCCCATGTCGATGATGATGCGCGAGTTCATCTTATTGGGCACCTGGAACGCTATGCGCGTGGGGAGATTCGCCTTGATGACGCCGGTAACGACGTCCGCGGACGGCCGCTGGGTGGCGATGATAAGATGTATGCCCACCGCGCGCGACATCCCCGCAAGGCGCGAGATGAGGTCCTCCACTTCTTTCGAGGCGACTATCATGAGATTATGGAGCTCGTCGATGACGACGACGATGTACGGGAAGAATTCGAGCGCCTCGCCTTCGAAATCATGTTCCCCGTCCTCGACAAGATTCTTCACCTTTTCGTTATATGCCTTTACGCTGCGCACGTAGAATTTCTCCATCTTCTCGTAGCGCTTTTCCATAATCTCGACGATGTGGCGGAGCACCACGGTCGCTTTTTTCTCATCGGAAACGACCGGCGCCATGAGGTGGGGTATGCCGTTATAGATGGAAAGCTCGACGCGCTTTTTGTCGATGAAGATGAATTTCAGTTCGTCCGGGCGGAAGCGATAGAGCATGGAGAGTATGACCGTCGAGAGGCACACGCTCTTTCCGCTGCCGGTGGTGCCGGCGACAAGGAGATGCGGCGCGCTCGCGAGGTCGGCGACGATGTTATTGCCGTATATGCCTTTGCCGAGCACGAACGGTATGTCCGCTTTCGCCGAGCGGAAATCCTCGCTCTCAAGCACGTCGCGGAGCAATACCGCATGACGCACTTTGTTGGGTATTTCTATGCCGATGACCGAGCGCCCGGGTATGGGAGCGATTATCCGTACGCTTTCGCTCGCGAGCGCCAGGGCGATATTGTCGGTGAGATTGACCACGCTCGAAACGCGCGTGCCTGCTTCAAGCTCAAGTTCGTAGCGCGTAATGACCGGGCCGCGTGAAACGCCGACCACGCGTGCCGTCACGTCGAAATCGGCGAGCGTTTTTTCAAGCCGTACTGCGGTAGCCTTTATCGATTCCATGGAGTCATTGTCGTTGACGACTATGGAGCGTTTCAATATATCGAGCGACGGGCCTTTGTATTTGCGGTCGACAACGCGCGGGTCGTAATTCGTCTGTATGAGATCATGTGTCACTTCCGCCTCGTCGCTGCTCTTCTTCGCATTGCGTATACGGCGTTCGGGAAGCGTTTCTACGCGCGTGTTATCCAAGCCGATACGGTTGCGCACCTCGGCGATAAGCTCGTTCTCTTCTTCTCTCTCTGCATCTGCAGCGGGTGAATGTATCTCTATCGATCCCGTTCCATCCGTTTTTTCCTCTGCAGGTTCTTCGATCGATACGGATGTTCCCGCTTCCGGCACCTCGTCGGATATTTCATCGTTATCATCATCGGCTGATCCCGCAGAGTAGTCCGTATCCGCGGCCACATCCTTATGTTCAATGGCAACAGGCGGTGTATCCTGCATTCGTGCGGACGGCAGCTCATTGACAACGATATCGCTCGTTTTTTCTTCCGCTGCAGTTTCGGCCGGTATGCTCGGCGCTTGTACGGTTTCCCGCGGTTTCATGGCGCTCACGTCGATGATGCCGTCTAACTGCTCTTCGTATATGCCGACGTCGAACGGGGGTATCATATCCATGGCCGGGCGATGTACTTTCTGCGCCGCCGGGGCGATGTTCTTCCTTTTGTATACGACGGTCTGTACCTTTACTTTCTCGACGAGCGGGGCAAGGCGTTTGCCGAGCTCGCCTACCGACCGATGCCGTATGAAGGGCGGTGCGATGCGGACCTTCGGCATTGGCGAAAGCTTCTGCCTCGAAGCAGGACGGGGGGCGTCATCTTCATCCGCAGCGTCATCGAGCGCTTCCTCTGCCTTCTTCTCCGCTTCTTTACGCTTTGCCGATACCGCTGACTGGGGCGTGCCCTTCACCTTCGTGTAGATGCCGATGAGATAATCCTTTATCGAGAATTTGAAAAGGAAGACGATATCGCCCACGATGATGAAGCCGAAAAGCACGGAGGAGCCGACCATACCGAGATAGCTCGCGAGAAAGCGCGATATCTCCTGTCCTGCCATGCCGCCGCGAAAATACATCTCATTGGACGCAAGCGTGCGGTCGAATATCGCTGCAGTAACGAGGGCCGCCACGATGACGCCGACGACGATGCCGAGCGTACCCTTGAGCGAACCGTGAAAGGTCTGATGTATCCCTGCCCAGAACGCTATCGCTACCGCAAAGAACGCGGCGATGCCGAGCATGAAGTACAGTGTGCTCGCTATGGAGATGCCTACTTCACCGGCGAGATTACGGGGTATTTTATTGGGTGCAGCCGAGAAAAGCGGCGAATCGGCGGTGGAAAAGCTTATGAGCGAGAGGAAGAGTATGCCCGCCGCCAGAATGAAGGCGAGCCCGAGCAGTTCCTGCCATATCTTATGGCTCGCTATCTCTTTGACCTGGGCAAACAGTTTTCGCGTACGATTTTTCGCCATGGTTCGCTTGTTTCCTTCAGGGACGAAATGATGCTACACTATGAAATATCGGCATTTTCCGGACTTTTCCTGACGAAAAAAACATCGGGGGACGTGGTGCCGTTCCCGTTGTTCGTCCAATATGTCGTATAAAACGCATGCCCGCCGACCCATGTCCGCGGCATCGGCTCTTTTTTCTCGGAACACAGGATTGACAGGAATATTTCTATTGGATACAATCACTGGTACCGGTAAGAGTTAACATAATTTCCCGTACGACGGCATTATGTTACTTCGGGGGTCTCGTTCGTCTCGCGCCATGTCTGCAATTCTGTGGAGGAAATCACATGATCGTCCAGATTAGAAAGCGCAATGGCCATATTGTTCCCTTCAGCAAGCAAAAAATAGCCGAGGCGATATTCAAAGCCGCGAAGGCCTGCGGGGGAAGCGACTATCGCATGGCGGAAACGCTTGCGGAAAAGGTCATCTCCCTCATGACGCAGAAATTCCATCAGAACTCCATACCGGCCGTCGAGGAAGTGCAGGACATCGTCGAGAAAACGCTTATCGAAGAGGGTCATGCGAAGGTAGCGAAGGCTTTCATCCTGTACCGCGAACAGCATAAGCGGCTTCGGGATGCGGAGAATCTCCTTCTCGATATATCCAAGACCATGGACGGCTATCTCAAGCAGTCAGACTGGCGCGTGAACGAGAATGCCAATGTCAATTATTCCATCGGCGGGCTTATCCTCCATAATTCCGGCGCGGTGACGGCCAATTACTGGCTCGATAATATCTATACCCCCGATATTGCGGCGGCGCATAAAAGCGGTGATTTCCACCTGCATGATCTGTGTATGTTCTCGGGCTATTGCGCCGGCTGGTCGCTCATGCAGCTCATACGCGAAGGGCTCGGCGGCGTCCCCGGCAAGATCTCAAGCAAACCGGCGAAGCATCTTTTCACGCTCGTGCAGCAGATGGTGAACTTCCTCGGCGTCATGCAGAATGAGTGGGCCGGTGCGCAGGCGTTCTCAAGCTTCGATACCTATCTCGCCCCGTTCGTCAAGGCGGACTCGCTTTCCTATGAATCGGTCAAGCAGGCGATACAGTCATTCGTGTTCGGCGTGAACATCCCCTCGCGATGGGGGTCGCAGTCGCCCTTTACGAACATCACGCTCGACTGGGTATGCCCCGAGGATATGAAACCGCGCAAAGCCGTCGTCGGCGGAAAAGAGGCCGAGTACACCTACGGCGACTGTCAGCATGAGATGGACATGATAAACCGCGCTTTCCTCGAAACAATGATGGAAGGCGATGCCAACGGCCGCGGATTCGCGTACCCGATACCGACATATAATATCACCCGCGATTTCGATTGGGAGAATGAAAACGCTTACCTTCTGTTCGAGATGACCGGTAAATACGGCACCCCGTATTTCCAGAATTTCGTCAATTCCGATCTCAATCCATCCGACGTTCGCTCCATGTGCTGCCGGCTCCAGCTCGACAAGCGCGAGCTTAAGCATCGCGGCGGCGGTCTTTTCGGCGCGGATGAGCTTACCGGCTCGATAGGCGTCGTTACCATCAATCTGCCGCGCATCGGATATCTCAGCAAGGATGAAACTGAATTCTTCGGACGGCTCGGCAATCTCATGGACATGGCGCGCGATTCGCTTGAGACGAAGCGCACCGTCGTTTCACGGCTCATGGAAGAGGGATTATTCCCGTACACGCGGAAATATCTCAAATCGTTCGCCAATCATTTTGCGACGATAGGCCTTAACGGCATGAACGAATGCGCGCTCAATTTCTTCGGCAAGGACCTTACGAGCGAAGTTGCCCGCGCGTTCACCGTGAAAGTGCTTTCATTCATGCGCGACCGTCTCGTGCGCTATCAGGAAGAAACGGGCAATCTCTACAATCTCGAGGCGACACCGGGCGAGGGCACATCGTATCGCCTTGCGAAGGTCGACAGCGATAAATATCCGGACATCGTCACTGCCGGCACGAAAGGAACACCGTACTACACGAATTCGACACAGCTCCCGGTCGGCTACACCGCCGATATCTTCAAAGCGCTCGATATGCAGAGCGATATACAGGCGCAGTACACCGGCGGCACCGTGTTCCACGGCTTCATCGGCGAGGCGATAGACCGCGATGTATGCAAAGCCCTCGTCAAGAAGATAGCGTACAATTATCATCTGCCGTATTACACGATAACGCCGACGTTCAGCATCTGCGAGGACCACGGCTATCTTGCCGGTGAACAGTTCGCATGCACCGAATGCGGCAAAGAGACCGAGGTGTACTCACGCATCGTCGGCTATTATCGCCCGATAAAGAACTGGAACACCGGCAAACGCGCCGAATATATGGAACGTCAGGAATATGCGGATTTCGGATCGCTTGAGGTCGACCGCCCCGTAGCGCCGGCATTCTCGCATGACGCGGTCTTGAGCGGTCTTTCATCGGAGAACGCGGTGCCGCTTTCCGCAATACGCGACGAGGTGCCGTCCGTAGCGTCCGATACCATCGTCGCTGTCGCTCCGTCAACAACAGCTGTGTCGACGGTATCGGTATCCGGCGCGACCGCAACCGCGGTAAAAGCAGCGCGGTATACGCTTCTCTATTCGCAGCATTGCCCCAAATGTCCGTCGATGAAAGCATACATGCTCTCGCTCCCGATACAGGGCGAAATGCTCAATGCGCTCACTGATGCGCGCGCGCAGTCGCTCGTCGAGGAGCATCAGATACGTTCGGTGCCGACGGTGCTCATCTATGACGAGAAGGGGGCGCTCGTTTCCATTGCGCATGATGTGGAATCGGTGAGGAAGGCGGTCGAGTAGGCTCCTTGCATTTGCCGTGATCCACGCTATTATGTGAACCTACCATGAAACGCCCCGACATCAGCATCATCCTCATCGTCCTCATTCTCATGATACTCGGCATCAATGTCCTCTACAATGCGCTGTCGATATACCGCGCGAACAGCGGCGCGTTCTTCACCGGCTATCTCGCCATTATCGCGCTTGCATTCGCCGTGGGGATATTCTTCACATTTTTTGACCTTGACCGCATCGAAACGATATCCTTTCAGATAATACTCATCGGGATATTCGCCCTTCTTATCGTGCTTGTGCCGTTCATAGGGAAGAAAGTGGGCGGATCGCGGCGCTGGATACATCTTATATTCTTCAACGTGCAGCCGTCGGAATTCGTGAAGTTAGGTCTTATCATCTATCTCTCGAGCATACTCGCGCGCAAAGGCGATAAGGTCACGGCGTTCGCAAAGGGTTTTCTCCCGCCGTTCATCGTATCATTAGCGGCGGTGTTCCTCGTCATGCTCGAGCCGGATGTGGGGACATCGCTTCTGATCATGGCTACCGCATTCGCGATATTCTTCTACGCTGATGTCCCGGTGACGTATCTGATATCGACCGTTCTCTTTTCCGTACCGCTCTTCTACATCATTGTTTCCGGGAAGGCGTATATCTGGTACCGCATCGTCGGCTTCCTCAATCCTTGGGACCATAAAAGCGGCGAGGGGTATCATCTTGTGCAATCGTTCAAATCGTTCGCGTTAGGCGGGTTCTTCGGTTCGAGCTTCGAGGGATTGCTCGAGCGTTCCGTCACCTTGCCCGCGGCTACCACGGACTTCGTGTTCGCGGTAGCGGCACAGACGATGGGTTTTGTCGGCTGCACGGCGATAGTGCTTCTCTTCCTCGCGTTCCTCGCGCGCGGCATGCGCATCGTGCGGCGCGTAGGCGACCCCTTCCGCCAGTACTGCGCGTTCGGCATCGTATTCTCGATAACCTTTCAGGCGCTGGTGAACATCGCCGTTGTCGTCGGCGTGTTTCCCACGACGGGGTTCACGCTCCCCTTCGTGAGCTACGGCAATAATTCGCTTATCGTCACCATGGCCATGGTGGGCATACTGCTCAATATTTCACGGGAGGCCGCATGAGGATATTCATCGCCGGGGGCGGTACGGGCGGCCATCTGACGCCGGCGATCGCCCTTGCCGCGGAGTTCTCGCGTCGCGGTATCGAACCGACGCTTATCGTCGGCGCTCGCGATGTCGACATGCTGCCGAAGGGACTTGCTCATCATACGCTTATCGTGCGCGCGCGGTACGGCTTCATCGGCAAGGTGCGTCATGTTCTGGAACTAATCATCTCGTTCTTCCAAAGCGTTTCGTATATCGTGTACGCTCGCCCGAGCGCCGTCATCGGCGTCGGCGGGTATCTCTCCGTGCCGCCGATAATCGCGGGCGTGCTCTTCCGTGTGCCGATATTCATCTGCGAACAGAATTCGATACCCGGCAAGGCGAACCGCTTTCTCGCACTTTTCGCCAGAGGGGTCTATCACTCGTTCAATAAGTCGATGGAATATGTCGCGAAGGGCATCGTCACCGGGAACCCCGTGCGCGCGGACTTCTACCATATGACGAAACGCCGCGCACGAAAGGCGCTCGCCATCCCTGTGAACGCGCGTGTGCTCCTCGTTACCGGCGGCTCGCAGGGTGCGAAACGGCTCAATGAGATATTCCTCGATGCGTATCCCCTCCTGTCGAGGCGGGATACACGCGTGCGCGTTCTCTGGGTGACCGGGCGGGGCAACTATGATGTGATCGCGAATGAAGTGTCGCGCCGGAAATTATCGGGGATAACCCTCTTCGCATTCCATGCACAGATGCATATGCTCGTCCATGCCGCTGACTGTGCTCTTTCGCGTTCCGGCTCATCGACGGTGAGCGAATTCATGGTGGCATCTCTCCCCGCCGTCTTCGTGCCGTTCCCGCATGCTACCGACGATCATCAGTACTATAATGCAAAGGAAATGGCGGATCTCAGCCATGCGGATATACTCCGTGAGGAAACGCTCACTGCCGAGGACCTTGCATCGGCGCTTTCGCATCGTATGCGTATGCCCCGGCGTGCCAGCGCGGAGCATGATGAGCCCGCGACAAGAACTATCGTCAACGATATCGTGAGAGCATTGTCATTGCCAGTGCGTCGAACGCGATAGTGCGTGCAGCGGATGGATATTCTTCCAACAACACTTGAGGAGGCGCATGCGCGCGGCTGGGATGCGCTTGATGTAGTGCTCGTTACCGGCGATGATTACATCGATCACCCCTCGTTCGGCATGGCCATCATCGGACGGTTCCTGGAGTCGCTTCATCTGCGTGTCGGCATCATACCGCGCCCGCGCATAGATGTCGCCGATGATTTCCGCGCCCTCGGGCGGCCCAGACTTTTTTTCGGCGTAACGGCGGGCAATCTCGATTCCATGGTGTCGCTCTACACCGCAGCGCGGAAGGTCCGTTCTGATGACCCCTATGCGTCAGGCGGCAAAGCCCTCGGGCGGCCTTATCTCCCGACGCTTGCCTACACGAACAAGCTCAGATCGATATTCCCCGGTGTCGCTGTGGTCCTCGGCGGTATTGAAGCGAGCCTGCGCCGCGTTGCGCACTACGATCATTATCATGGCAAGATACGTCCGCCGCAATTGCTCGCGGCAAAAGCGGATATCCTGGTGTACGGCAATGCGGAGCGCCCTCTCGGCGAGATCGTTTCAGAGCTGCGTGCGGGAAAGCCGCTTGCATCGATACGCGATGTGCGGGGGACGGCGGTGCCGGTGAATGCGAGCGAACGTGCATCCATCGGTGATGCGCTCGTGCTCCCGTCGTACGAGGAAGTCGCGAAGGATACGGATGCATTCCTCACAATGACCCGTCTTGTTGCGGAGAACGGTCATTCTTCGGCCAAACCGTTGTATCAGGAGGCTGCCGGCCGCGGCGTCCTTATCAATCCGCCTGCGATACCGCTCACAACGGAAGAACTCGACGCCGTGTATGATCTCCCGTTCACGCGAAAGCCGCATCCGCGATACACCGCGCCGATACCCGCGCTCGCTGTCGTCGAACATTCCATCACCGCGCATCGCGGCTGTTACGGCGGCTGTGCGTTCTGTTCGCTTTCGCTCCATCAGGGAAAGACGATACAGATGAGGAGCCTCGATTCGATACGGCGCGAAGTGCGGACGCTGTTCGAGAACGATCACCGCCGAAAGGTCGTCATCACCGATATCGGCGGACCAACGGCGAACATGTA
>JBBTBY010000096.1 GCA_038043445.1 Spirochaetota bacterium | reverse complement strand
TTTCAGGACGCGTTTATTGTGATCGCCGATGGGGAGGTAATGACGCTGCAGGATGGTCTCCATTTCGCTGATGCGGGCGCGATATTCCGGGTCCTTGCTTTCCTGATAGGCCACCGAGAGATCGAGATAGATATTGCCCGACCGCTCGATCTCTCGTGCGAGCGTGCTGTCCATACCCGCGTAGATACGCTGCATCTGCGCATAGAGCGACGGATTGTCCTTTGTAGCAAGGGTGATGGCGGCAGGGACTTTCTGCGGTACGATGAAGAGCACGTCAAAGAGCGTCGATTTCGAACCGGCTTCACGCGCCGCCTTGAGCATCTGTGCGTGTACATCGCGCGGGAACGGCCATTCGCCGAACGTTTCAAGCGACTCGTCATCGATCTTGACGACGACGGCCTGGTACTGGTTCCAGCGTTCTTCGGCGACCATTTCGCCGCCTTTCACTTCGATAACACGCTGGCGCGCGGGCGATGTGAACTGGTTCTCATGGTACCGTTCCGGGTTCGAGTGGTCCTCGCGGAAGAAGAAGCGGAAATCGTAGAAGGAGCGTTCAAGCCCATTAAGGAAAATGAGATGAAAACTGATGAGATAGACGATGACGCTCACCGATAACCCGACGAGAATTGCCTGCCAGCGGATCTTCATGCGATGCCTCCTTCCTCACGTTGCGATAGGCAAGTGTATCATTTTTCCGCGACAAAGTAAAGCGAAACGGATTGTCTGACAGATCATCGTGCATTGACAAAACCAGCGTACATTGCTAGAATAAGACATCATTTCGACAAGGCAGGGTATTATGGCGACGAAGAAAAAGAAGAAAAGCGCGCCGAAAGCGCGGGCATTCACCAAAAAACCGTTCGAACATCGAAAGATCGTGCTTGCTGACAATGAAATACCGACATCGTGGTACAATATCAATCCTGATCTGCCGAAGCCGCCGGCACCCTATTATAATCCGCAGACGATGAAGCCGCTCGGGCCATCCGATCTGGCGCCGCTCTTTCCTATGGGGCTCATCGAACAGGAAGTCTCGATGCAGCGCGAGATACCCATCCCGGAAGAGATCCTTTCAATCTACAAGCTTTGGAGGCCGACGCCGCTGATACGGGCGCGGCAGCTTGAAAAGGACCTCGGGCTCAAGTCGAAGATATACTATAAATACGAAGGTGCTTCCCCTGCCGGGAGTCATAAGCTCAATACCGCGATAGCGCAGGCATATTATAATAAGAAAGAAGGTATCAAGCGCATAGCTACCGAGACCGGCGCGGGCCAATGGGGCAGCGCCATGTCCATAGCCTGCAACTACTTCGGGCTGGCCTGCACCGTGTATATGGTGAAGGTGAGCTATCAGCAAAAGCCGTATCGAAGACATCTCATGCATGTATTCAACGGCGAGGTGTTCGCTTCGCCGACGGACCGCACGAATGCCGGCCGCTCGATACGTGCGGCGAACCCTGACTCTCCGGGGAGCCTCGGCATCGCGATAAGCGAAGCGGTGGAGGATGCGGCGACCCATGATGATACCCACTATGCGCTCGGGTCGGTGCTCAATCATGTGTGCATGCATCAGACCGTCATCGGTCTTGAGGCGAAGAAGCAGTTCGCGAAGACGGGCGATTACCCGGATATCATCATCGGCTGTGTCGGCGGCGGCAGCAATTTCGCCGGTATAACTTTTCCGTTCGTCCCGGAAAAGCTATCCGGTAAGCGCAAGAACATGCGTTTCATCGCAGTGGAGCCTGCGGCCTGTCCTACGCTCACGAAGGGCCTCTACGATTTTGATTACGGCGATACGGCGAAAATGGCGCCGATAGCGCTCATGTATACGCTCGGGCATACCTTCATGCCGGACGGCATACATGCCGGCGGACTTCGCTATCACGGTGCGTCCCCGCTCGTGAGCATGCTCGTTAAGGAAGGCATCGTCGAGGCGCAGTCGTATAAGCAGCTTGCTACATTCCAGGCGGCAACGACGTTCGCCCGTGCCGAGGGCATAGTGCCGGCGCCGGAAAGCTCACACGCGATATGCGCCGCCATTGATGAAGCGAAGAAGGCCGACGCGGAAGGAAAGCCCAAGACGATACTCTTCAACCTGAGCGGGCATGGGTTCTTCGATATGACCGCGTACGACATGTACTTCGAGGGAAAGCTCGAGGACGTTGAATTGCAGCAGAGCGTCATCGATACGGCGGTCAAGGACAGGCCGCATATCGGCTGATCGTCGATTGACCGTATCGACGGCATGAAACGTGCGGGCGCACAGTTTTTATGCATATGCGATCTGCGGACCGCTCTGCATGCACTGAAATATGCGGTTCGCGTAACTGAGTGCTGGCACAGGGATTGCATCTCATGTATCGATGGACCCGGCGCATCCGATGCGAAGCGTTCGTCGAACATTTTCATAAGGAGCTTCATATGAAGCATCGCATCTCTCGTACGATACTGATGTGTGCGGTAGTGCTCATCGCCGCTGCCGCACCGAAGGCGTTCTCGTACGCCTACAATCCCTGGACGGGCAGCACCGGTGCCATGAAGCTGGCGGTCAATCCGTTCTTCTACTCACCGACGTTCTCTCCGTTCGTGCCGACTTTCGATCTCGCCGCCGCGTACGGCGTAACGGCGAACTTCGACGTGATAGCGAATTTCGCGACGTTGAGCTTCCCCGCGACCGGCTTCGCGTACGGCGGGTCGTGGGTGATGCCGCGCTTCGATATCGGCGGGAACAATATTTTCGCCCTGCAGATCAAGTATACGCCGGCAGGGGCCGCATTCACGTTCGATATCGTGCCGCAGTATCATTTCTTCTGGGAGAACGATTACTTCGCGGCTGAGGCGAACGTGTACATGGATGTGCCCATCGCAAGCGCAGCGCCGAACGTGCCGTACGTAAAGTTCGGGGCGTATCTTGCGCCGGTCGTGAAGGTGATAAAGGACCTTTTCTATATCTATTGCGAGATAGATCCGGCGGTCACCAGCGGCATCTCTTCGGCGGTTCAGTCGAAGTTTGAGCTTGGGATTGTACCGGGAGTAACGATACTTCTCGGCGGGGCGACGCATCAGCTCTCCATCGCCGTGCCGCTGGGTAATGTCATGACGGTGACCTACAATACGGTCGGCGCCGTGACCCCCGGGCTCAGCATATGGTATTGGACGGCCTTCGACTTCGGCGGCGGCAAGAAATAGCGATATATGACCGGTATTCCGCCGGGGCGGCCCATGAAGATGGACTGCTCCGGCGGCTTCATTTGTTGCAATTTAGCGACTATCGCGTATAATTACGGTTAACAATGATCGGGAGCCAGTGTGGCCAAAAATGACAGTATATGTGCGCTCGATGTGGGCACATCTTCCGTAAAAGCGCTTATCAGCGAGATGCATGACGGCGAAGTGACCGTGCTCGGCGTAGGCCGTGCGGTATCCAATGGCGTTCGGAAAGGCACGGTGGTCAATATCGATGCGGCGGCCGCGGCTATTGCGTCCGCTGTCGAAAAGGCGGAGATCATGGCCGGCGGCGATGTATCGCGCGTGGTGACATCGCTCGGCGGCGATCATTTGAGCGGCATCAATTCCAAGGGCGTCATCGGCGTGACGGCGCGCAATAGGGAGATAACGCCGTTCGAGGTGGAGCGTGTGCTCGAATCGGCGCGTTCCATCCGGCTTCCCTCCGATTGCGAGATAATACATCTCTTCCCGCAGGAATATGCCGTTGATGACCACGATGAAGTGAGGAATCCCGTCGGCATGACCGGTGCGCGGCTTGAGGCCGAGGCGCATATCATAACCGGCATGATAACCAACAGCGATAATCTCATGCGCGCGATTCGCAAGGCCGGTATCGAGGTGGATGATGTCATTGCATCGCCGTATGCGGCATCGTATGCGGTGCTCACCCCCGACGAACGCGAGCTCGGCGTTGCCCTCATCGATATCGGTGCTGCTACGACGTCGGTGATGTTCTTCATCGAGGGCGCGGTGACGCATACCGCGGTGCTCCCCATCGGCGCGCAGCATGTAACGAGCGATATATCGATGGGGCTTCGCATCTCGCATACCGCCGCCGAAGAGGTGAAGATGTCCTATGGCTTTGCGATGAGCGAAATGGTGAGCGATACCGAGGCGATAGAAGTGCCGTCCACGGGCGACCGTCCGCCGCGGACGATACCGAAGAAAACATTGTCGCAGATAATCGAGCCGCGCATGGAAGAGATATTCCGTCTCGTGCTCAAGGAAATTGAGAAGGTACAATGCAAGGAAGTGCTTTCCGCCGGGGCCGTGCTCACGGGCGGCGGGGCCATGCTCGGCGGTGCTACCGATGTGGCCGAGGCGGTGTTCGGGACCATGCCTGCGCGCGTGGGATATCCGACCGGTTTCTCCGGCATGCTCGATATCGGACGCGATGCGACGTGCGCGGTGGCGGTGGGGCTTACGCTCATGAAGTCGTCGGAACAGAACCCCGCACCGGGGATACGCAAGGTGCGCGAGCGGAAAGAGGGGAATACGGGCGGGAAACTATCCGGCTGGTTCAAGGAATTTTTCAGTTAGCTCTCCTGTTGTGATGAAAACATCCGATATTAAAAAAGCCGTCATACTCGCTCACTATGCGGCTACCGGTGCTACCGAGGAGTTGCGCGACTGGCTCAACAGCAAGCGCGTCGAAGAGGTCGTGTACATCGCATTTCCGTTCATGAACAGTGTATCGAGCGCGGTCACGGTTTCCGTTTTTCGCCGGGGGAAACTCGTTCGTACGCATGAGTCGCTGCTGCGGTTCAAGCGCCCGGAGCCCGTTTCGTATGCCAAGGATGTTCTGTACGGGTTGTGGTACGGGATGCGCTTCTGCCGCGGCGCGGATATCCTTGCCGGTGGGGATAATCTCCTCGCGTGCATTGGCCTATGCCTGAAGGTCATCGCCGGGGTGAAGCGTGTCATGTATTACATGATCGATTATACACCTGTGCGGTATGCGAATCCCGTTCTGAACGCGCTCTACTATGCGTTTGACAGGATCGCAGCATACAATGCGGACCAGGTGTGGCCGCTCATTGAAAAGACGATACGCCGCCGCTTTGAGGACGGCAAGCTTAAGGAAAAGCGCGTGCGGTCATGGCAGCCGGTAGCGTTCGGGACGCATCTGTCGCATGCGAAAAGCGTCGATACGCATGCGGTCGTCTATCTCGGCGGGCTTATTCGGAATAAAGGCGCCGAGCTTTTTCTTCCGGTGCTGGAGGAGCTTCGAAAAAAGGATGCGCGATATCGCCTTGTTGTCGTCGGTGCGGGGGATTATCTCGCCGAGTTGAGGGAGGATATTCGCCGGAGAAAGCTTGCCGCATGGGTGACGCTCTACGGGCACATACTCGATTTTTCGCGGGTACTCGCGATACTCTCGAAAACGGGCGTCGGCATTGCACCGTATTATCCCGATGACCCGAACAATTTCAGCTACAATACCGATATGGGCAAGCTTAAGGTCTATATCGGCTGTGCGCTCCCGGTGGTGGTGACCGATGTGCCGCCGTTCGCTCGCACGCTTGCGGAAAAGAAAGCCGGACGCATCGCCCGATACGATGCGAAGGATATTGCAGATCAGATACGGATAATAGTAAAGGACCACGCGCGTTACCGATCGAACGCCCGCGCGCTGGGGGAACAATACACGTGGGACAAGATCTTTACGAAGGCGTTCGAAAAAATAGAACAGTGATAGTAATAGAAGAACAAGAAGGAAAACAATGACAATTGAACAACTGATAGACTTTGCGCGAAGGCACAAGGTCGTCAAAAAACATCTGCTGGTGAAACATTTTCACATAGCGGAACGAGATTACCCGTCGGTGCAGCGCGTCATAGACGAGGCGGCGGCAAAAGGGATACTCATGCGCGGAAAGAAAAAGGGCGTGTATAAGCTCTCGCGTACAGCGGAGAAGATGCAGGAGAAACGCGCGGATGTGCGCCGCGGCACTTCGCGCGAGGGCGGCTTTCGCGGCGGTGCAGGACGCGACCGCATGGATCGCGGCGATCGCGGGGCGTTCCGGTCGTATATCGGCATGGCGAAGGACGATGCGAAATACATCGTTATCAAGCACGGTTTGCCGCGGGGCTGGAATGCGAAGGCGGATGCCGAACTGCAGCTCGTCCCGAAGGAGGTGCCCGCTGGCGATCTGACGACGCGGGAGGACCTGCGAAACTATGATATCGTCACCATCGACGGTGAGGATGCGAAGGATTTCGATGATGCGATCAATGTCACGCGGACGCCCGACGGCTTTGAACTCGGTGTGCACATCGCGGATGTGAGCCATTTCATACGCAAGGGGAGCGCGCTCGATAAAGAGGCGAAGAAGCGCGCGAACAGTTTCTATCTCATCGACACCGTCGTGCCGATGTTCCCGTTCCCGGTATCCAACGGCATCTGCTCGCTCAACCCGAACACGCCGCGCCTTACCATGAGCGCGTTCATGAAGATAGACAATGCGGGGAATATCGTTTCCTATCGGTTCGCCGAAAGCGTCATTCAGTCGAAACGACGGATGACGTACACCGGTGTGCAGAAGATACTTGACAAAGAAGAAAACGCCGACCCCTGGCTCACGAAGCTCCTGACGGATTCGCATGCGCTCATGAACGTGCTTAAGAGCAAGCGCATGAACGAGGGGAGCATAGACTTCGATTTTGACGAGATAAAGATAACGCTTGATGAGAAAGGAGAGCCTGTATCGTTCTCGCCGAAGCCTCGCCTCGATGCGCATCGTATTGTCGAGGAATGCATGCTCGCGGCAAACCGCGTCGTCGCGGAGTATCTCGGCAAGCACACTGAGTCGCTCTATCGCGTGCACGGCACACCGGATGAGGAGAAGCTCGCGAATTTTGAGCGCATTGCTCACAATCGCGGCTATGCGCTCAACCGCGATCCCAAGACGGGTGAGGCGGATTTCAAGTCCTTCCGCGCATCGATGAAGGGCAAGCCCGATGAGGAGCTTCTGCTTACGCTCCTCCTTCGTTCGATGAAGCAGGCGTATTACGGCATTGAGAACATCGGCCATTACGGCCTTGGATTCGATTACTACACGCATTTCACTTCGCCGATACGTCGTTATTCCGACCTGGTGATACACCGCATACTCAGGAAGATAATACGCGGGCAGGGGAAGCTCTCCGAGAGCGAGATAGTGGAGCTTGCCGCGGTGGCGGACCACTGCTCGAAGCAGGAACGCATCGCTGTCGACGCGGAACGCGAACTCGCGAAGATCAAGGGCGCGCGTTTCCTCAAGGGTAAGGTCGGACTTGAATATGACGGCATCATCACCGGGGTCACTGCGTTCGGGATATTCGTGCGCATAAGCGAATTCGGTGCCGAGGGGCTGGTTCGCTATCAGGACCTTGCCGGGGACCGGTTCCATTTCAATGAAGCGGACCATTCCATTGTCGGTACGGGAGGGAAGCGGTCGTATATGCTCGGCGACAGGGTGCGCGTGCTCGTTGCGCGCGTCAATATCGAGCGGCTGCATGTCGATCTCATGCTCGTGGAATCGCCGCGGAAGTAGGGTGAAAAAGGCTGCAACTGTTTAATCGTTGTCATCGTCATCTTTTTTCGGAAGCTCTATCGTATATCGCTTCCGCAGCCGTTCCCTTGCATACCGGCTGTGGTTCGAAGCCGCGATACGATAATCGGCAATGGCGGCCGTGTCATTTCGTGTGGCCTCATAGACATACCCGCGATATTCGAGCGCCGCGGTATGGTTTTTCCGAAGAGCGACAGCCCGCGAGAGTGCGGATAGGGCGGCGGCATACTCTCGTTCTTCGGCGTGGAATCGACCGACGGCGAAGTGAACCAGATAATTACTCGGGGCGAGCTCCATCGCACGATAATAATCGCGTTTTGCGTTTGCGGTATTGCCTTCGCTGAAGAAGAGGTCGCCGCGCCCGACATATGACATGGCACGGGAATCATCCAGCGCTATCGCTGCATTGAAATTGCTCCGCGCGTTCTCGTTATCCCGAAGTCCACGATATGCGAGCGCTCGATCGGCATAATACACGGGGTTCGTCGGCGCAAGCGCGATCGCTTTGCTGAAATCGTTGAGCGCTTTGACGGGATAATACGATACTATCTTTCGCCCGCGGCGAGCATAGTCCTCCGCCGAATAGATGCGGAACATCGGCGAACTGGCAAGCGATATCATTACAAGAACAGATATGGCGAGAAGGATCTTTTCCCGTGTTGTTCCCGCTGAGAGGCGTTCTTCCATATAGTATCCGAGGCGGATCGGGATGAGCACCATCGCGCCGACAAGGAGCATGCCGAGGTATGCGACGATGGTAATCGGTTCGAGCACATTGAACGTCTGATCGATATCGCTCAGGGTGAATGCCTCCCATGCCACCGTATAGGCAATGCAGACGAATGAGAAGAGCATGAGATGTGCGACAAGGCGCAGGGGGAATGAGACAGTCGTTGCTGGTGGGGTATCGACATTGTAGATGAGCACAGCGATATATCCTTCCCGCGCCAGTACGAGGAGAACGACGATGATGACAACCACAATGGGCGGCGATGCGGATCCGAAGAACGACGTCATTGCCGCTATACCGAGAAGAAAAGAAACGACAAGGTGCCCTATCATGACGAGTACCGGTCCGGAATAGCTTTTTGGCGCGCGTCCGGCGAAACGTTCGCGTATCCAAAGCATGTGTATTCGCATACCGATCGTTTCGAAAATAAAAGCGAGAAGCACCAGTACGCCGAATACGGGGTTTGGCGATTTTTCCGCGGCTGTAACCGCGGTGTGCGCGGCGGGAAACACAAATGGTCTCAGGAATGCCGAATAGAGCAGGGCATAGACGCAGAACAGGAGATTGAGGATAATCCCGGACGGCAGGCGAAATAGACCGCGCATGTCTTATGACCTCGGTCAGGGCACTATAATCGATGGATCGTATATGTCAATTGACAGAATTATCGATTGCCATTATGGTGCGTACATAAGGATGTAACTATGGTGATCGCCGTTGTTGCCGTGTTCGTTATCGGATACGCATTCATTGCGTTCGAGCACAAGGTCCATATCAATAAAGCAGCGAGCGCCCTTGCTGCGGGAATAATCGCCTGGACGATCTATGTGCTCTGGGTCCCGGACAAGCACCTTGTGCAGGAGGCACTTACGGCTCACTTCGAGGGGGTCGCGGAGATATTGTTCTTCCTTCTCGGCGCCATGACCATCGTGGAATTGATCGATGCACACGGCGGATTCGACGTGATCACGAACCGGATACAGACCAGAAGTAAAAGGACGTTGCTCTGGATAATCGGCATTACGGCGTTCTTACTTTCATCGGTCCTCGACAATCTGACGACGACGATAGTGATGGTGTCGCTTGTTCGAAAGCTGTTGAGCGACCGTGACGATCGTCTCGTCTTTGCGGGCATCATCATTATCGCTACGAATGCCGGCGGGGCATGGACGCCCATCGGCGACGTAACGACGACCATGCTCTGGATAGGCGGAAATATCACGACACTTGCTACCATCAAGCATCTCTTTCTTCCGTCCCTTGCGTGCCTTTTCGTTCCGCTCATCGTTATTTCACCGTCGATACGAGGCAAGGTCGCCCGCATCGAGCGAGGGGCTGCGCAGGTGACCGCCGGGAAGAATGTCGTGTTCTTCCTCGGCATCGGCGCGCTCCTCTTTGTCCCGGTGTTCAAATCGATAACGCATCTCCCGCCGTTCCTCGGCATGCTGTTGGGCCTTTCCGTCCTGTGGATAACGACCGAGATAATGCATCGCGGCAAGGAGCATGAGCATCGCACGAAATTATCCGTCGGGCGCGCGCTGCAGAAGATCGACAGTGCGAGCGTGCTCTTCTTTCTCGGCATATTGCTCTGCATAGCCGCGCTCGATGCCGTCGGTGTGCTCGAGCGGACGGCGGTGTTCCTGAACACGACAGTAAAGAATGAAGCCATGATCGTGGTACTTATCGGCGTCATCTCCGCCGTCGTCGATAATGTACCGCTCGTCGCCGCGGCCATGGGGATGTATCCGCTCTCGGCGCATCCGGCGGACAGTGCGTTCTGGCAATTCCTCGCCTATTGTGCCGGTACCGGCGGGAGCATGCTCATCATCGGCTCCGCTGCCGGTGTTGCTGCCATGGGTATGGAAAAGATTGATTTTCTCTGGTATCTCAAGCGGATAAGTCTGCTCGCCCTGTTGGGATACGCGGCGGGTATCGCGGTATTCCTCGGTGAGCGCGCATTGTTCCCGAGCTTTTTCTGATGTCGCAAGAGGATTGTTTTCTTTCGTTCAACCGCTTGCCTTTGAGAGAAGAAAAAATTTCTCACGGAGTCCACAAAGCTCACGGAGGGAAAAAAGATGACAAGGGATATTGTCTTTGTATGGCCGGCAGCCCTTTAGAATACAATACTTTTTTCAATGGCCCAGAAAGCATCCCATGATTGGTCGGCGCGGCGCACCGGTGTCTCGATGCAGATATACACGGTGTGCCGCGCTGTGTTCATAGCGATGATCTCGGCCCAATGCGGTGACGTGAAATACCGGTAGTGTACGATATCGTAACGCTGATGAACGCCGGAGTATTTGCGCCCGTATCCCTCCGCAGTGTTCGGGAAACTGCCTTTGTGAATGCAGCGCACTGCCGGAATGCGGTCGGCGATAGTAAGATCAAGCCGTTCGGTGCGCCACGCCCGGCGGTTCTCGGCATATCTCATGAGCGTCGGCGCTTTGTATTTCGGCCACTTCGTTATGATGATGCGTTCGCCGCCGCTGCCGGAGAGGGCTATCGTGTGCTCGCTCGCGGTACGATTGTCAAGCGCGAGTATGAAGCCGGTGGGGTAGGCGAACGAGATGTCATCGGCTTTGTACTGCCAGACGGGGCCGGTAACGGTCGCGGCGGAGACGAGTCCTGCAGAGAGTATGCTGACGAGTGACCGCATCATGGGTATCTCCTTGTAAATGATACTGTATCATGGGCATGCCGTTCTGACAAGCGAGCGCATGCGTGTGTGACTTTCTATTGTGGTAACGCAGCGAAATAATTGCATGAGGCCGGAA
>JBBTBY010000095.1 GCA_038043445.1 Spirochaetota bacterium | reverse complement strand
TGCAGAACGGGAAGGAAAGCTACGAGGAAGTAAAGACCGGTTTCGGACCGGACACCGACACTAATTTCGGCTATGACGGCATGCTCTATATGTCCGCGCGCCTTACCGCATCGATGTCATACCTCATCACCGACCCGCAGCAGAAGGTCAATGAGCTCATACGCGCGAAACGCACCGCAGCGAAGATATTCGGCATGGGGAAATCGAGCAAGAACAAGCCTGCCGACCTCCTCGAATTCTCCAAGGAACTGCACGCCGAAATAGGCACCTATATCGAGGAATTGGCGAAGAAGTTCAATCTCACCGTCGACGAATGAACACCCTCGAACGCCATCTGCTCCGCGAATTCTTCCTCATGTTCCTCGGGACCGTCGTTTTTTTCAGCATCATCGTCACGTTCTCGGAAATGCTCTCACAGATGCAGTTCTATCTGGCACTGGTCAAGATGGGACCAAAGCTCGCTGCGAATATACCGAAATTCCATCTCCTGCGCATACCCTATATCATCACCGGCTATCTTACGCCGGTATGCATCATGTTCGCCGCCACGTTCGTGCTCGGCACCATGGTCAAGAACAATGAGATGATGTCGGTATACGGCTCCGGGATAAGCCTTTCGCGTTTCATCCGCGTGCTCATCATCGCAAGCATCGTCATCTGCGGCACATCGATAATCGTGTGGGAATTCATCGCGGCACCCTGGGTGCAGGAATCCCAGCGCGTGAGCGACGAGATGTATAACCGCCCGCGGCGGCTCGGGAACAACGATAATCTCATGCTGTACGGGCGCGGCAACCGCGTGATATTCATACGATCCTACAGCATCCCCGAGAAACGCATGCAGGGGGGGCTTATCATAACGACCGGTGCGGGCAATATCATGCAGGAAAAGCTCACGTTCCGCGAGGGCACCTGGGTGGCGGCGAGCAATGCCTGGCTGCTCACCGGCGGTGCGCACACCGTGTTCGTGAGCAATCGTGTCGCGGGCGTGACCGTGTTCAGCAATTTCATGCACGCCATGCCGGAAACGCCGGTGCATTTCGAGAAACCCGAGACATCGCCCGAGCTCATGACGCTTGCGCAGAGCCTCAGGTATATCGAAAAGCTTAAGGATGTGCACGGCGATACATCGGAAGCGGAGACGAAGATGCACCTGCGCCTGGCCATCACCTTCATAAGCATCATCATCATACTCATATCGGCCGCGTTCGCACGTTTCTCATCGCAGAGCGTTCTTGTCGTGAGCTTTGCGCTCGTCATCGGGTTCGTGCTTGCCTTTTATCTGGTCATGTCGATATCGACGTCGCTTTCGAACATGCGCATACTCCCGCCGATAGTCGGCGCCTGGCTCCCCGACATACTCTTCCTCGGGATCGCGATCTATCTCTTCCGGCGCATTCAGTCGAATTCTCCGTCGGGGCGCTGACGGCTTTTTCCCGTTCGCTCGTCCTTATTCCACCGACAACGTCGGATGCTTCAGCGTTTCCGGGATCGGCAGGTCTACGATCGTCAGCAGAAAGCGAAGGTCCTCGATGACCTTCGGCATCATGTTCGGTGAACGGAGCAGGAATGACGGGTGATAGGTAGCGACGACGGGAACACCCTTGTAATCGAATTTCTTCTGGCGGAACTGGCCGAACGACTGCCCCTCCTCGATGGGAACAAGATTGCCGAACCCCACCTTCCCGAGCGCGCAGATGAATTTCGGCCTGAGCAGTTCCAACTGACGATCGAACCAGGGGCGGCATGCTGCTTTCTCTTCCGGCAGCGGATCGCGGTTCTCCGGCGGACGGCATTTGAGCGTGTTCATGATATACACTTCGTTCAGGGTAAGCCCCGCGGCGGTGAGCCATTTATCAAGGAGTTTCCCCGCACGGCCGACAAAGGGAAACCCCTGCAGGTCCTCCTGCTCCCCCGGCGCCTCCCCGACGAACACGATGCGCGGTGTTCTTGAACCCTTGCCGAAGACCACCGTATGGCGGGCCTTCGCGAGCGCACAGCGCGTGCACGTTTTTGCGGCTGCTTCGAGCGCATCAAGCGTCTCATATTGCGCGGTCATGAGCGGCGGCGCGGGCAACGGCTTTTTCCGGACCGATGGCGTGGCTCTCCGGGGGCGCATGCGTACTCCTTTGCGTTCACCTGCGAACATCATCTCGGAGAATCCGAGCGTGAAATTATTGCCGTAAGCAAGTTCTATTCTTTTCTTGTCCATAATTCACCTGAAGAATTTCTTATCGATATATTCCTTCGGCAAGCGCAGTATGAACGGCCGACCATGCGGGCAATGGGCGAGTATGTTCTCCGCCGCAACGGCATCCAAAAGCTGCTGCATATCGGCAAGAGAGAGGTTCGCGTTCGCTTTCGGTGACAACTTGCAGGCGATGGTCTCCACCGCCTCGTCGAGGAAATGCTCGAAGCGGAACGAATCCTCATGCGCAAGGTACGCATCGAAGACATCGCGCAGTATCGATACGGCATCCCCTTTTGGCAGGTACACGGGGATGCGCTCGACAAGTATCGTCGTCGGCCCCAGACGGTCGAACGCAATGCCGATGCGTGCGAGATGATCCTTCCCTGCTATGAGCGTATCGACATCGCTCGCGCTCATCTCTATTTCAAGCGGGACCAGAAGCGCCTCGTGCGTTACCGTATCGCCCAGAATGTTCTTTCGAATACGCTCGAAGTTAAGCCGCTCGTAGGCCGCATGCTGATCGATCACGAGCAGATCGTTCCCGTGCTCGGCGATGATGTATGAAAAGAACGACTGCCCGATGACGCGGAGATTGCGCGCTATGCTTTTCGATTCGTCGGCGGTAATGGCGCGGGACACCTCTGCCGGCTTGTGAACAAAGGCTGAGGGAACCGATATCTCCGCATCCGCCCCAGGTGACGCCGGCACCGACTCACGCTCACGATGCTCCGCCGGGGCAGCAGGGATAATGCTCGGCGTATCGTCAACGAACGTCAGATCGCTCGTCCGCTGAGCGGCGGAGAGCGGGTCCTGCGATACATGGAATACGCGGGCGCTGCCGGACACCGCCTCGCGCACCGAATGATAGAGCATCGACGATATGTCCTTCTCGTTCTTTATGCGCACCTCGCGTTTGCTCGGATGCACGTTCACATCGACCTTCGCGGTGTCGACGGTAAGAAAGAGATAGTAGTAGGGGAATCTATCGCGGGGAATGACGCCGTCGTATGCGCTCTTGACATTGAACGCGAAATTCCTGCTCTCGACCGCGCGCCCGTTCACGAACACGAACGCATTGCGGCGTGCACCCTGTGTAAGATGCGCATCGGACACATAGCCGTCGATGGAAAAGAATTCACCGTCGGCGGTGAAGTGTATGAGGCGGGCGACCACATCGCTGCCGAGGAATGCGCGGAGGCGCTCCTCACGGTCCGCCGCGACCGGACAGGCATACGACTCCTCGCCGTTGCTGACAAAGCGGAACCCCGTCCCGTGATAACGGAGTATGTTCGCCTCAACGACCTCTTTCACCGCGATGAGCTCCTTCGACGGCTGTTTGAGGAATTTATACCGCGCCGGGAGATTATAGAACAGATTGCGAATGTTGATGGTAGTGCCGGCGTTCGCTGCGGCTATCGTATGTTCTTTCTGCACACCGCCCTCGACAACGATACGCCCCCCGCCGTCTGCAGCTTTCGCGCGCGAAAGTATCTCAAGACGCGACACATCGCTTATGCTCGCAAGCGCTTCCCCGCGGAAACCGAGCGTCATGATGCGCTCCAGGTCGTCTACCGCGGCTATTTTGCTCGTCGCATGATGCGTCACCGCGAGCGGAAGTTCATCGTACGCGATACCGTCGCCATCATCGGCGATGCGTATATGGCTGATACCGCCGTCCTCGACCTCGATATCGATGTTCCGCGCGCCCGCGTCGATGGCGTTCTCAAGGAGCTCCTTGACGACGGATGCAGGGCGCTCCACCACTTCCCCCGCGGCGATGCGGTTGGCGATGTGTTCGGGTAATGCTCGGATGGGTCGATGGCTCATGGGCCGATGATATACGATGGTACAGGGAAAAGCAATGATTTTCGGACCCCGGCTTCCCTCGATGTTTCAGCGCGTCGTGTCACTTCGGGGGTTATGAGACGATCATAGCAATACCTCTGCCTTGTATTGAACATGGAGAATATGCAGATCAAGCCTTGCCCCGTTCATCCATGCGCGCAGGAATGCACCTGCCATAAATCCTATTCCCTTTTTTTCCGGTCCAGTATATTATGTTACCCTGATCGGAGAGCATAATGAGTACGACAACAAAAACGGCAAGCGAATATTTCGAAACACAGGTCAATGAGGACCAATGCAAGTATTCCCGCTATGTCTGCGATTCGCGCGCGATACCCAACGAGATAGACGGGCTTAAGCCCGTACAGCGGCGCATACTCTGGACGATGTACAACTCCTCCGCGCGCAACGCGTTCACTAAGACGGTGAAGGTCGCCGGTCTCGTCATGGGGTATCACCCCCACGGCGACCGTTCGATACAGGACGCCATCTCCGCCATGGCGCAGGAATTCCCGTTCGCCAATAATTATGCGCTCATCGCCGGCGAAGGCACGTTCGGCGACGTGCTCGACCCGAGCGCTATCGCCTCCCCTCGCTACACCGAGGTGCGCCTTTCCGAATTCGCGAAGGATGTGGGCATATTCGACTGCCTTGAGGACATCGACTATATCCCCAACTATGATGAAACGGATAAAGAGCCGGTTTTTTTCGTCGCGAAATTACCGCTCGTGCTCATCAATCCCGCGCAGGGGATAGCGACGGGCTTTCGCTGCTCTATCCCCTCATTCCGCCTGGGCGATGTCGTCGACGCGCTCATCAAGTTCCTTGTAAAAGGGAAGGTGCCGAAGCTCACGCCATGGGTAAAGGGATACGACGGTGAGGTAAAATACTGGAAGAACGAAGCACGTGCGCTGGTCGTTACCACGACGTTCAAGACGGCGGTCGAGAAAGGAACGGTCTATCTCACCGACGCCCCGCAGGGCTACAATCGCGAACGCGCCATCGGCCTGCTTGAAAAGCTCCTGGACAATAAAACCGATTGGTTCAACAACTACACCGACTACTCCCATGAACGTTTCCACATCGAGCTCAATCTCAAACGCGGGGTGAAGCCACTCCCCGAGAACATGCCGGGCCTCATGGATGTCGTCACCAACGACGTGTGCGCGTACAACATGATAACCGCCGCGGGAAAGCTTGAAGAGATATGCCCTGAGGACGTCATTCGACATTTCGCTGCGCATCGCATGGCGCATCTGCGCAAGCGGTTCAAGCGCCTCGCGCTCATCGAAGAGGAAAAGATAGAACGCAACAGCGAGCTCATACGGTTCATCAAGGAAGGATGGAACAAGAAGGTCGTCGGCATCAAAAGCAAATCTGCGCTCGAGGGCGATCTTAAGAAAGCGAAGTTCGTCTACAACGAATGGCTCGCCTCGCTCCCGATATACCGGCTCACCGAGGACGAGGTCGACAAATGCAAAAAGCTCATCGCCGATTCGAAGGCCGCGCTCACGAATTACAACGGGCTTCTCAAATCGGAAACGAAGCTCATCGGCTTCATCGTCGGGGAGCTCACCGACCTTAAGAAAAAATGGGATAATATATGAGCGAGAAAAAACGCGTATTCCAGAAATTATCCAATGTCGAGCATGTGCGTCTGCGCACGGGGATGTGGCTCGGCCAGAATTCACGCTCGACCTATGAGCAGCATTTCTTTAAATTCGACAAGCGCTCGTCGTCGTTCTCCATCGATCATCGCGAGATAGAGGAGATACCCGCGAAGATGAAATGCCTCGACGAGGCATGCATGAACGCCGTCGATGAATACCGCCGCAATCTTGCCGACACGACGCTTCTACCGCGTGAGCGGATGAACTCGCTCACCGTCACGCTTTCCGACGACAAGAAGCGCATACGCGTCGCGGACAACGGCCGCGGCATTCCCGTAGAGAACGCCGAGGGCGTATTCCTCCATCTCATGTACGGCGAAAATTTCGACGACAAGGCGCGCGAGGAGCATGTCGCCGGGCAGAACGGCGTGGGCATATCGCTCGTACGCATCGTGTCAGCGTTCTTCCGCGTACATACCGTATGCAAAGGCAAATCGTACGACAAGCTGTTCACGCTGAACGATACGGCATTGACCTCGCTGAAAGCGGCGAAGCTCGGGGCGGACGGCATTACCGCTGCCATAAAACACTTTGACGAGCACTCTACCCTGCACGGCTGTCCGGGTATGAACGAGAAGCAGATAAAGAAGCTCGAACCCGTTCTGAAGAAACATCACCTCATCGCGTCGATACGCACCGCGTCCAAGCGCGAGCATGGCACCGAGGTCGAATTCGAACTGGACAAACGCTATTTCAACGATCTCGATATACGCTTCGACCCCGAGCTCGTATCGCAATATCTCCTCGACATCGCGCTCACCAATCCGGGGCTCGCGGTAACGTTCAGCCACAAGGGTAAAGAGACCGTCCATCACTACAAGAAAGGCATGGATGAGCTTTTCTCGAACACCCCGCAATGCTATTACAAGATAGCATATACGGACCCGGCATCGTCATCACGCATAGACCTTTCCGCCTATGTCATCATGGGCGAAGGGAAACATCTCACCTGGGTAAATTCCAATTTCGCATCGCTCGGCGGTTCGGCGATAGAGTATCTCGAGAACCGCATCTGTGACGAGGTCCGGAAGAAAAGCGCCATCACCGCGCTTGAAAAGCGGCTGAAGACCACGTCCACCCGCAACGATGTACGCTCCTGTTTCCACATGCTCATCAATCTCAAGGTGCTCAATCCGCGTTTCAAATCGCAGGACAAATCGTACCTTATCAATGATCTGAACGCCGAGATGCGCGATGCGGTCGACAAGCAGCTCGATAAGCTCCTCAGGAAGACTACGCTCATCGACGATATGAAATCGCAGATGGAACGGCGCACACATCTCAAAGCGCTCGAGGACGCGGAGAAGGGCATTCGCCGCGCGAGCCGCCTGACGATACCAAAGCTCATACCGCCCACCGGCGATACTTCCGATAAAGGACGCATACTCTTCGTAGCCGAAGGGGACAGCGCCATTGCGGGCCTGCGCCCGGTGCGCGATCCGCGATTCCACGGGCTTTTCCCGCTCCGCGGAAAACCGCTCAATGTGCAGGGCATGTCGCTCCCCAAGGCGATAGCGAACGAGGAGCTTAAGAATCTCGTTGCCATCATCGGGCTCCCGCTCGAGGGCAAAGTGAAACGTATCGCCGACCTCAATTACGAGAAAATAAGCATCATCACCGACGCGGATTTCGACGGCTATGCGATACGAAGCCTCATGCTTTCGTTCTTCTACGAATACTGGCCGGAGCTCTACGATCTCGGCTTCATCCACATCTCCAACGCGCCCCTCTATGAAGTGGAGATAGAAGAGCGCGGGAAGAAGTCGATAGAGTTCTGCATCGCCGACGAGGATTTCGACGTGCTCATGAAGCGCATCAAAAAATCCGGCGGGACGATGATACGCAAGAAGCGCAACAAAGGCCTCGGCGAGACCGGTAAGGAAGCGATGAAATTCGCGCTTGAGAACTGCATGACACGGATAAACGTGAAGCAGGTGTCAACGGCTAACAAGATGCAGCGGCTCTGGTTCCACCGTGATCACGCGGAGGACCGCCGGCGGGTGATATCGGCGTATGCGATGACGTTCTACGAAGAGTGAGTGCAGCTGCCCTTAAAAACGTAATAACACGAATGACAATTCATGTTTAGGACTTGTGCTGCTTTTTTTCGGAGCATTGGCAGCTTCACTCGATAATTTTTTATTACTTTTTTTTGTACATCATCCCCGAACGCTTTTCCGCACCGCTTGCGGTCTTCTGCATTCTGTAATAATAACCCCCATCCCCGCCAATTACTGATTTTTTATTTTAAAATATTTTTCCGGCACCCCTTTCCCCTTTTGAAGGGGAAAGGGGTCGGGGGTTAGGGGTTGTTTTTTCTGCCGGCATATCCTCTATCAGGGCGTTGGTCAGGCGCGTATCCATCCAGCCGGCGACGGGTATGTTTATCCTGAGCGATACCGGAACGCCGGTGCGCATCATCACCTGAAGCTCCTGCGCAAGAAAGCCCGCTTTGACCGTCATGGCATATATCGTTTCCGGCCTTTTATTGATCAGCTTCTGATAGTTCGAATGCAGTGTATATTCCACCGAATACAGATCATCGCTGTCAAGGTCAAGAAAGCGCAAAGTGCGGTTGGAGGTGATACCGGAAACGAGCACTTCGCTGTATTGATCACCCGTGAGAAAATCGTACGCCGAGCGCGGCACCCAGCGCACGGAGACGTCGCCGTCCGCTGTTTCCTTGCGAATGTACACGTTCGTCCGGTAATTCGTCGCGAAAAGCTTGTAATGATAACTGCCGAATTCGATGCGGGAATCACAGTAATAGGTCACAAGCTCGGTGTAATTCGTCACGGTGAAATACCACGATCGATTGACCGGGATGACGAAAAAGAGCACCGGAACGCGCAGTACGATATCGATGGCTATCGTGCCGTTCCCCGGGGACTGCCAGGTAAAATGGACATGTGTCGTTCCCACCGGCGTCCCATTGTACACTGCCTCAAGCCAGTAATCTTCCTCGGGAATCGCGGCGAAAGCCGGGGAGACAAAGATGAATAGTGCAGCTGCAAGCACCAAGACAGCAGAACGCGCACCGTGTAGTATCATTGATTTTATTCTACAGGGGGGATGCCTTTTGTCAAGAGAATCACTCCCCTACCACGACAGCCCCGTGACCGCTATCAGTATCGGCGCCTGCACGCCGTCCGCGGATATGAAATCTATCGATGCTATCTGCACATCGGTCTTTTTATTCTCCCATTCGAGCACACGCACATAGCGCCACGCGGGTTTGCCTGTCGCCGTATTCGATACGCGTATCGGTACCGGCTTCGCCCGTTCTTTCGCATCGTATCCGTTCCACCAATTGTGAATCGTGTCCGGGATGGTCAGCGGTATCGGTGCGCTGGTACCGTCCGCATACTTCACCACGTAGGAACCGATGACACCCATTGTACCCCATGCCGCCGCATGCAGGAAGTAGAGATTACGCACCTTCTGCCCGACCGGTATGCCGCTGACCGACTGCGGCTGATTCGGCGTGATGTTCCTGCTTTTGAGGGTTATCACCGACTTACCGCCGTTCTCTTTCGGATCGATGATGGTGAACGGGACATTATGGAAGAGCTGCCTGCCGACGGGAAAGTCGCGCATATCGTTGAGCGGCCCTTCATCGCTCCAGCCTCCCACGCCGTCACCGTTCTTCTCATCGGCGAAGCCCATGGTACAGAACGGCTTGATATCGATGGCGAATATCTTCGATGATGACCCTTCCGTCGGTGCAACGTATCCGGGTATGACCGGCCCCGCCCCATCGCTGTCCGAGGCCGATGTGATCTTCCCGCGCGCCAACACGCTCGGGGACACGGTCTTGAAATACTCGTACGCCTTCTCCGCGGGGATGGTAAGTTTCAAGTACTGCGGTTCCTCCGCTATCGATGCAACCCCATCCGATACGCGATTCCCCATGAGATCGATGACGGCAACGACGGGCAACCCCGATATCGACGACAATTTCCATCCCTTATCGCAGAACACCGCGGCAAGCGACTTGCCCGTTCCCGGTTTGTTCCAGAAAAAAGCCCAGAGGCCGATGTCTTCACGATGCACGTACTTCCCGAGCGGGACAAGGTCGTCGATGAGCGACGCAAGCACGACGCGTGCTGCGAGCTTCGGCCGCGGGGCATGGGTGAACTCAAGCATGTTCACGTCCTCGAACACCGACGGCCCTGACGCGATGTTCTGAATATAGACGAAATGTTTTTCAAAGCCCATCGCCTGAATGAGCATCTCGCCCTTGACCATGGCCGTCGCACCTTCATATGCGCTTATCTGATCGGGAAGCCCGTCGCCTGCCTTAGCCTTCTCATAATCGATGTTGCCAAGCCACGGCGTATCCGATGTCCCGCCCTCGGTGGTCCACAGGGGAAGCGGCTTGCCGTTCCCGTATTTCACGCACATCTCATTGAAATGATCGATGATGGCGCGCCATTCCTTCTCCGCCTGCGCCAGCGGTATGCGCGGATTGCCGTAGGAAAGATGTATCGATACCACGTCGCAGTACTTATATGCGCCCGCTTTCGCGCTCTGTTCATGCCACATCCATGGCGGTGTCGTCGATCCGCCGAGCATGACCACGGACGACGGGTCGGCCTTCTTCGCCGCTTCATAGGCGACACGGCAGTATTCGGCGAAATCCTCCGGCGTCCCGCTCCAGAACATGCTCACTTCCGGCTCATTGCCGATCTCCCAATACTTTATCTCCCGGAAATGCTTTACTGTTTCATACACGTATTCAGAGAACGGCTTCCATTGCGGTACATATCCCTTCGGATAATCGTTCTTCGATACGGGTTTCGGTGCCGACATCTGCGAGGCCCAGTACGGCACCCCGAAAAACTGTCCCAGTACCGGCATGTTATATCTGTTGACATTGCTCATCTGAAAATCATACGACCAGGTGAATGTGCTCTGCTCCGGCTGCACGCGTATCCACCATGTGGATTGCAGCATATTATGGCCGCGCATCCAGCTTTGACCCAGCCGCGCCGCAAGGTCAATCATCGGCCCCGACCATGCATTGACGTGATTGCCGAAAAAACTCCCGGAATTCCCCGTCGATGACAGCTTTTTCGGGAGCACGGTAAATGTCCCGAGATCGCGGTCCTCGCCAAGCACGGTCGTAAGCGCCTTGAACACGCCCTGCTCGGCCACGGTGAGATCGATAACGACATCCGTCGCTTGACGCGCCTTACCGTCGACGATGAACGGCACGCGCGCCTTTTCCTCGCCGCGTATATCGATAAGCCGTGCCTCATACGATGCCCGATGGTCCTCGGTACCGGCATTGCTGATCATGACGCGCATGGAGAACCGCTCTCCGGGCTCGACAATAAGCGCTGACGGATCATCTTTGTATACATGCAGACGGAACGTGAGCGGCAGCGACCGCTTCTCGACGGTCCGTTGAATGGATCCCGCAGCACTCCCCTCCATGACAGCGGCGATATCCTCGGTCGAAAGCACGCGGTCCCAGACATACCATTCATCGATGCGCATGGGGACATTCGATGCCCCGAGCGTCATGAATTTATTCCCGGTGTAATTCGAGTTGACAAGTACGGTATCCTGATCGATAACGACAGCCCCGTCCACCCACATGGTCTTATGCCCGGCGGCGGCATCCCACGCAATGGCGATATGATGCCATTCGCCGGTCTTCCAATTATTGATCCCCTTGTATTCCGAATAACTCCACTGGAAACCTTTTTCCTTGATGGTGGTCCCGGTCATATAGAACAGCACTTTTTTTGACGTGTAATAATTCAGACGGACGTGATCGGTACCGAAAAAGATATCGGCGTTCGCAGAAGCGTCCGTTATGGCTGAATCGAGCAGTATCCAGAACGCCGTCGTCCCGACGGGCGGGTGTATGTTCTTCGCGGTCGGAAGCGATATCCGTGTCCCATTGAGCCGCGCACAAAACCCGAATTTCCCCGACGCGAACGCTATTGCCTGTTTGTCGATATTCTTCTGTCCGCGGTAGAACACCGGATCGGCGGTATTCTCGAAGGGCGCGTATACGAGCAGCCCGTTCGTCATCGGCAGCTTCGGGTACAACGCCAATGCGGCAAAGCACACGATCACGGTTCGGGAAAGCACTGAGCGGAACATAGCAGCCTCCGGGAACGAAAAACTATCTGGTGACAGTATATCGGTTCTGCCGCGGAATTCCACATAAAAACCGATTTTTATCCATCATGAATTCCAATGCGTGCGTATTCGCCGCCGGTAATCGACGGGGGGCATGCCGGCATCGCGCTTGAACGCGGTATAGAAATTCTGCAGATGGGAAAATCCGGATTCATACACTATCTCCGTGACGGGCTTGCGCGTATCGCGCAGGAGCATCTTCGCTTTCTCAACACGATAACGGGCGATGAAACGGGAGAACGTGACACCGAACGTCTTGGCGAATTTTATGAGAAAATACTCGTGCGAATAGCCGCAGGAGGCCGACAGCGCTTCGGAGAGCTTCGTCTCGCGGTAGCGCTCCTGCACGAGGGCATACACGCGCTCCCGGAAATCGAGACCGCGGATCATGTCGTCCGTGAACGACTTCCTGAGCGAGGTATGCCGTATCACGAGTTCAGCGCGGTGGCGGATGATATTCCCTTTGTCCCCGCGAGCCCCGGTGATGATCTCATACAGGAGCCGTGCGGCACGCCGGCCTATTTCACGGAAATCGGTGCGGGCCGTGGTCACCCGTTCACGCATCCGCGGATCGGCCCTGTCGTCAAAACCGGCAAGCGCGATATCGCGCGGCACATGAATGCCATGTGTGGACGCGTACCGGAAAAAACGATACGCAAGCCCGTCGTTCGAGCACAGGATCGCGTCGGCGCGATCGTTCCGCGAACAATAGTCGGCGATGTAGCGCTCGGGGTCCTTCCATGCCTGCGCGGAGAGGTCATATCTCCCTTTCTCCGAATACCCCGTGACCCATGACGATGCGACAGCGATCCCCTTGTGCGCGCAATATGCACGATAGGCGTCGAATCGTTCATTCGCCCACGGCAGGTCTATCGTATTGAAAAAGCCTATGCGGGAGAAACCTTCTGCGAGGAAGTGATCGATGAGCGCATGGATGGCCGCGACCGAATCGACGACGACGGCATTGGCGTCCGATGACGGCGGCGTCAGCACCCATACCGACGGCCGTGTACGCGCTATCGCTTCGATAGCAGGGGCATGGTCATGTATCTTCCACAGGATAAAACCGTCATAGCGGCTTTTTTCGCGCCGAACGCTCGCGGCATACTGCGGTAGACCGCTGAAAATATCCACGCGCACCGACAAGGCATCGCACTCATCGGCTATCCCCGAAAAAATGCGCAGCGCATAGGTACCGCCGCCCGCGAATACAACGGGCACTTCCGTGATGCAGGCGATGCTGATGCATGATGCTCGATCGTTCTGTGAACGGGCCATGCTGAGAGTGTATCGTGCGTATGCCCGCCGTCAAGAAGCGTACAGCACACGTGCGCACCTGTGCATGCACCGATCGGACGATCATTCTTGAAATATAAACGCATCGTGATACAATCGATATATCCTTGTCAGGGGGGAATGCCATGCGCCCTTTCGCTGTCTTTTCGGTCATCATCCTTCTTGCCGGTGCCGTCGCGGCCTCTACGCTCGATATCGGCATACGCGGGAATGGAGGTTACGGATTCACGATATCCTCGAACAGCATAAGCGGTCCATCCGTATCGGGCGGTGTTTTCAGCCGTCTTATGCTCAACGAGACCTTCGGCGTACGCGGCTTCCTCGAATACGGAGCGATATTCGGTTTCACGAAAATACTGAACGTCGACACCACGTATTCCGCGCACGGACTATCCACGGGCATCGGTCTCGGCATACATATGCAGAACATATCCTTCGGCCTGGACATCGGCAATTCGGTGGCGTTCGGCGCCGGCGTCACGACCGGTCCGGCCACGCTCGCGGTTGCGTTCAATGAGGGGTCGTTCTTTCTGAGGCCCTTCTTAGGTCTGAATCTTGTGCTCTCAGAGCAGGTATATCTGCCGCTTGAGGTAACAGCACGCATCGGTTTCGGAAGCGCGATCATGCTCGATTTCGGCGCCTCAATGGGAATAGGCCTGCGTTTCAAGCTCTAACGTCCTTGTCAATTCTCCCGTAATCGATTATACTATCGATACTGCGAGGAACTCCATGCTTTTGGGCGAAATGCTTGTGCAGAAGAACGTGTTGTCGGACGGTGAACTGCAGCAATTCCTTTCACAGGCAAAAACCGAGGGAAAAATGCTCGGCGAGATACTCGTCAACAGCGGCATCATCACCAAAGAACAGCTTTTCGAGTTCCTCCAAGAACAGGGTTTCCTGAAGCGGCGGCCATCCTGAAACATACCATGCACTGAGCGGGCAACGGGGGTCGAACCCGCGACATCAAGCTTGGGAAGCTTGCACTCTACCAACTGAGTTACGCCCGCGAATTGTCCCGTACTATAGCGGATACCGCTGAAATGTCAAATCATCCGTGCCTTGGCATGACCTTGCCTGTTGACAAAACGCCCTTAATATGATAAAATAATTATGTTAAGTATGGGTACCGGCTACCGACGGGACCCATGCGATACTGCCTGGCTACTGCAACCTGCCGTTACAGAAAAATGCCATGGCACTTGGATGCGCTGCAGCTAGTGCAAGTCCTGGGAGGGACGTCATGAACGATTTCCTCAAACGATTGCTCGATCAGGCGAAGTCTATTTGGACGAAGTCCACACTTCAGCAAAAACTCATCATCGGCGGCATCGCCATCGCCGCCATCGCCGCGACCGTCGCGGTGGTCGCATTCACCGGGCACAAGGAAGGCGTACTTCTTTTCTCGAAGGCCATCGAAGAGCGGGAAGCGAAGGGCGTCATCGGTGCACTCGATAATGCCGGCGTGAAATACGAGTATTCGCGCGGGTTCATCTACATCGCCGATGCGAAAATGAAATCGCGTGCCGAACTCGAGCTCGTGAAAGCGAACGTCATGCCGCAGGGCGTCGACGGCTGGGAGATATTCGACACCAAGGGCAAATGGACGCCGCTCACCGACGCGGAAATGGACATCAATAAACGCCGCGCCGTCACGCGCTCCATCTCGCGCCACCTCGAACAGATCGACTTCATCGCGAAGGCCGACGTCAACCTCACCTTCCCCAAACGTGAATACCTCACCGATGTCGATGCGCCGGTGACCGCTTCCGTCATCATCACCGCGAAGCCCTTCAAGGACGACATGCTCAAGGAAAAGAAGACGGTGCGCGGCCTGCAGAAGCTCATCGCCATGGGCGTGGACAAGCTCCGCGAAGAGTACGTCACTATCTCCGACAATGAAGGCCATGTGCTCACCGATTACACGGATGAAGAAGCCTCGCTCAAGATAAAACTTGCGGCCGAGCAGATCAAGATAGTCGACCGAGAGAAGAAAAAGCTCGAAGCAGCGATACGCAAGATGCTCGGCGCCATTTACCGCGACCGTGTTGAGATAAACATCAACATGGAGCTCGTGTGGGACGAGAAATCGGAATCCAACAGCCTTGTCGTTCCCATCGTCATGAAAAAGGACAATCCCGCGACGCCGTACGATGAAACGCAGGTGCAGGACAAGGTGCATGTCAGCAAGCAGAGCAAAAAGGAAAAATGGACGGGACAGCGCCTCATTCCCCAGGGGGCGGCCGGTGCCGAAGAGAACGTGCCGCCGGGATACAAGGACAAGACCGACCGCTGGAATACCTACGAGCAGCAGACCGATACCGAGAACTTTGAGCTCTCAAGGAAATTCGAGGCGATAAAAAAAGGGGAATACACTATCGGCAAGGTCTCATGCGCGGTGGCAGTGGACGGGCGCTGGGAAATAGAATATGACAAGAGCGGAGAACCGCTTATCGAGAACGGCGTCAGCTTTAAACGAAAATACATCCCGGTCGATGATGAAGAGCTTCGCAAGATCAAGGACCTCTCTAAAAGCGCCATGGGTTATTCCATCGACCGCGGCGATGCGGTCAGCGTACAGCATATCTCCTTCGACCATTGGAAGGACTTCGCCGAACAGGACGAGAAGCTGCGCACCCGGCGCAACCTGCAGCGCACGCTCATGATATCGCTGGTGTCGCTCCTCACGCTCTTCGTGCTCGCCCTCCTCGTACGCGCGATACAGAAAGAGGTCTCTCGCCGCCGCCGCCTCTATGAAGAGGAACAGGAACGCCGCCAGTCGGAGCTCAGGAACCAGGCGCTCATGCAGGCGCAGGAACCGGTGAGCGAGATGTCCGTTGAGGACCAGGCGCGCAAGAAGCTGCTTGAAGAGGTCGCAAACGTCGCAAAAGAACGCCCGGACGATGTGGCGCAGATACTCCGCACGTGGATGGCGGAAGAGAGCAAGGGTTAACGGGGAGGATGGGACATGGCTGAAGCATCGAAAAAGAGCAAGAACCTAACCGGCCGGCAGAAGGCGGCGATATTCCTCGTCTCGCTCGGGCAGGACGTCGCAAGCGAGATATTCAAGCATCTGCGCGAAGAAGAGATCGAACAGCTTACGTTCGATATCGCGCGGCTTGAGAACATAGAGCCCGAGGATAAGGACAAGGTCTTACGCGAATTCCAGGAGATGATGACGGCGCAGGACTTCATCACCCAGGGCGGTATCGACTATGCGCGCGATCTCCTTGAGCGTTCCCTCGGGAGCCAGAAGGCTTCCGATATCATCAATCGCCTCACCTCATCGCTGCAGGTACGGCCGTTCGACTTCATACGCCGCACCGATCCGGCACACCTCCTGAACTTCATACAGAGCGAACACCCGCAGACCATAGCGCTCATACTCGCCTACCTTGAACCGACGAAAGCGGCGCAGATACTCGGCAGTCTCTCATCCGAGATACAGGCCGACGTCGCCAAGCGCATTGCAACGATGGACCGCACCTCGCCGGACGTTCTCCGCGAAGTGGAACGTGTCCTTGAAAGGAAGCTCTCAACCCTCGCGAGCGAGGATTTCACCTCGGCAGGCGGCATAGAAGCGGTGGTGGACGTGCTCAATGCGGTCGACCGCGGTACGGAAAAGACCATCATCGAATCGCTCGAAGAGGACGATCCGGAGCTCGCCGAAGAGATCAAAAAACGCATGTTCGTGTTCGAGGATATCGTGCTCCTCGACGACCGCGCCATTCAGAAGGTGCTTCGCGAGGTGGATACGAACGACCTTGCGAAAGCGCTCAAGAGCGTGGATTCGGACGTGCAGGAAAAGATATTCCGCAACATGTCAAAACGCGCTTCCACGCTCCTCAAGGAAGACATGGACTATATGGGTCCGATTCGCTTAAAGGACGTGGAAGAAGCGCAGCAGAAGATAGTGAACATCATCAGAAAACTCGAAGAACAGGGCGATATCGTCGTCGCGCGCGCCGGCGAGGACGAACTCGTCGTATGATGACAGAACGGGGGGAGGGAGCATATGCCTGAACGTGTATTCAAGGCCGACAACATCGTGCGCCTTACGAAAAAGGTGCGTATCGAACCGCCGCGGTACAAGACGAAAGAGGACGTGGCCGCTGAGGAGCGTTCGACGCAGGAATACACGGGGCCTACCGTCGAGGAGATAGAGAACGAGATAGCGAAGCTTCGGAGCGGCTGGGAAGATGAATTGCGCTCAATGAAGCGCACGGCATCGGAAGAAGCCGAACGTACCGTTGAGAACGCGAAGAACCAGGCGTTCGAGATATACAAGGCAAAGCAGAACGAAGGGCGCGCGCTCGTCGAGGCATCGAAGGCTGAAGCGAACGGCATCATCGCGCAGGGAAAAGATGAGGCGGATGGTATACGCCGCGAGGCAGTGAGCGTCCGCGAGACCGCCCAGCGTGAAGGGTATCAGAAAGGCTACGACGAAGGCTTCAACAAAGCATTCGACGAAGGCAAGGTCGAGATACAGCGCATGATAGCCAAGCTCGAGAAGATACTCGGCGAGACGATCAACAAGCGCAATGAGATTATCGACAACTCGGAGACACAGCTCATCGAGATAGCCATACTCATCGCCAAGCGCGTGGTGAAGATGATAACCGAACGCGACAAAGCGGTGGTCGTACGCAACATCCAGGAAGCGCTGCGCAAGGTGAAGGGACGCGCGAAGGTGACCATACGCGTGAACATCGACGACCTGGAAGTTGCCGCGCGGCATAAGGACGAATTCTATCAGATGCTCGACAAGATCGAGGGCGTTACCGTGCTCGAGGACCCCAACGTCGATATCGGCGGCTGCATCATCGAGACCGATTTCGGGGACATCGACGCGCGTGTGAGCACGCAATTGAACGAGATAGAGACCGCCATAAAAGAGATCGAACCCATCAAGGGATGAGAAGAATGGAAGTGGGATGGATGATTTTTCTCCCCAAAACCAGCGCGGCACTATGAATAGCCAATCACCGACTCCTATCGCCGATACCCCGCTTCTCGAAAAAGGGACCAACCGCTTCTCAAAATATTATGAGAAGGTGAACCATATCCCCGTCATAAAGACCCGCGGCCGCGTGAAGGATGTGGTGGGGCTCGCCATCGTGAGCGAAGGCCCTGTCTGCAATTACGGCGACATGTGCCGCATCGATATCGCCGGCGGGAAGTCGATCGATGCTGAAGTGGTGGGTTTTAACAGCAACGATGTCATACTCATGCCCATCGGAGCGCTCGAAGGGATAACACACGGCTGCGAGGTGTATTCGTCGGCACAGCCGCTCTCCATCATCTGTGCGGATCAACTCCTCGGCCGGGTATTGAACGGCGTCGGACGCCCGCTCGACGGAAGTACGCTCGATTTCTACGCCCCCCCTACCCCCGTGCTCCGGGAAACGACGAACCCCCTCCTCCGGAGACGCGTGACCGAACCGATCGCCACCGGTGTCCGCGCGATAGACGGCACGCTCACCGCGGGCAAGGGCCAGCGCATGGCCATCATGAGCGGCACCGGCGTGGGCAAATCGACACTGCTTTCCATGATAGCGCGCAATACCGAAGCGGATGTGACCGTCATCGCCCTTGTCGGCGAGCGCCGCCGCGAAGTGCTCGATTTCCTTGAACGCGACCTCGGTCCCGAAGGATTGAAAAGGAGCGTCGTCGTCGTTGCAACGTCCGACGATCCGCCGATGGTGCGCCTGCGTGCCGCGTTCGTAGCCACGACCATCGCCGAATATTTCCGCGACAGCGGCCGGGATGTGATGTTCCTGCTCGACTCGCTCACGCGCCTTGCCTACGCGCAACGTGAGATAGGCCTTTCCGCCGGCGAACCCCCGACGACACGGGGCTACCCCCCGAGCGTGTTCAATCTCCTGCCGAAGCTCCTTGAACGTACGGGTAATTCCGACCGCGGCACCATGACGGCGTTCTACAATGTCCTCGTCGAAGGCGATGACCTCGATGAACCGATCACCGACGCGGTGCGCGGCATCGTCGACGGACATATCGTACTCTCGCGCGATCTGGCGAACAGCGGCCATTACCCCGCCATCGACGTACCGGCGAGCATTTCGCGTCTGGCCATTGAAGTAACGACGGAGCGCCATACTCAGGCTGCACAGCGATTAAAAGGGCTCTACGCGCAGTACAACAGCGTCAAGGAGCTCATCCTTATCGGCGGCTATGTGAAAGGAAGCTCCCCCGAGGTGGATGAGGCGATACGGCTCAAACCGCGCATGGATGCTTTTCTCAAGCAGGGGATATTCGAGACGGCGCCGTTCGACACTTCGAAACGCGGTCTCCTTTCGCTGTTCCTTTCTCGTGAGGAAGTCGACGATGAAATGAAGGGTGCCGGTGAGGGAGAAAGTGCTTCTCCGGATACCGCGTCGTCCGATAATATAACTGAAGCGGTCGCTGATGAAAGCGGCCAGATAGTGCTGTAACAGGAGCATTGAAGGGTGAAACGGTTCCGATTCAGACTTGAGAAGCTCTTGACCATGCGCAAGAACGCCGAAGAAGCGAGAAAGAACGAACTTGCCGCCGTCGTCAGTAAGTACAACCGCGAGGATCTCGAACGCGCGGCATGCTTCAGCCGCATCAAGGAGAATGCCGCCGTCCTCGATACGATGAACATCGGGGACATACTCTCCATCGTGCAGAACGCCGATATGTTCGCGGTGGCGCTCAAGAAGAAGGCGGAATCGCATGAGAAGAACATGCAGACGCTTTCAGTGGATATACGTAAGAAGCAGGTGCTGGTCGCCGAGGCCATGCGCCAGCGGCGCGCGGTGGAGCTCCTTCGCGAGAAGGCGATGCGCGAATACCGTAAGGAAATACGCGGCGAAGAGCAGAAGATACTCGATGATCACCGTCCGCGCACGAACGTGATATCGACATCGCTCAAGTACCGTGCATATCGGGAGGAAAGAAATGCTTGAATCACTTCGATCTGTCTACCAGCGTATATCCGAGATAGAGAAAAGCTTCTCGAAATTCGAGGAGAACGACGCGCCCGACGGGGCATCGAAACCGTTCCGCGAATTCCTCAAGGAAGCGTCGGCCGCCTCGGACACGGTGGCATCGCCGGTAAGCGCCGGCCCATCGGTATCCGCAGCCGGCGGCTATGCATCGTATCAGAAAGCCGCCGATGCCCCGGTGACATCGTTCGACGGCATCATACGCGAGGCATCGAAAAAGTACGGCGTACCGGAAACCCTCGTGAAGGCGGTCATCCGCCAGGAATCGAATTTCAATCCGTCCGAAGTGAGCCACAAGGGCGCTGTCGGGCTCATGCAGATAATGCCTTCGACCGCGGAACATCTGGGCATAGCCCCGGAATCGCTCGCGGACCCGGAGACGAATATCATGGGCGGCACGAAGCTGTTAGGCGATCTCATTTCCCGCTACGGCGGTAATTTATATCGCGCGCTCGCGGCGTATAATGCGGGGGCCGCCGCCGTCGATTCTGCACGCGGTGTTCCGGAAATCCCCGAGACACAAGACTACGTGAAACGGGTGATCGGTTATTTCGGGAAATACAACGGCCAGCGCTGATACAGCGTTCAGAGGGAATATCGCCTAGTCGACGATACGAACGCGCGCATAGAACGTACCGCGGCCTCGAATATCGAGCTTGATAACGTACATCCCGGTGATCGCAGCGATACCATTATCATTCTTCCCGTCCCAGATGATGTTGCGCGTGAGATCGAGCGTGCCGTCGCGTACAAGCGTCCGAACCGGCACCCCTTTTTTATTGTACACCACCGCGGTAATTGTCGTCGCCGAAGGCGATGAGACCAGTACCGTCGTTGAACCGAGATTGCCCGTGCCGGCCCTCGAGAGAACCTGCGGGATGCACCGGTAGTCGCTCCAGCGCCCAGCGGTATCATAGTATATGTTCCTGAGCGAATAGTCATTGCCGGCCCCTATTGCGGGGAGCGCGATCATATTATTGGAACGTATGATGATCGCATACTTCCCGGGGATCGGTGTTGATGCATAGGTGCCGGTGAACGTATAGGTACTGGGCGTGGTCCAGGAGGAGCCGGCACCCATGGAAATCGCATAGGTCACTGTCGTGTTCATATTACTGAACACCATAACAGGTGTCTGTGCCGTATCCATATTCGAATAATAGGTGATAGTTCCCGCGAGCTGAGCCCCGCTCAGGAATGACGGGCTTTCCGTATTGAGCAGAAGGGTTTTCACGAAATTATTCACCTCAAGCGCACCGAGCGTAAGATCCGGGGGGTAGCCGACGCCGAGATCATCAAGACCGGCGACCCAGACGAATTGACGGGTGATAAGCCGCTTGCCGAGGTCGGTGATATTGGTCGCGCTGAGGAATGACAGAAAACTGCACATCCCGTACCTTCCGTTATTAATAATAGAGCTATTCGAGTCATAGGGCGCAGTGCGGTAATCACGGACGTTTATCCCGCTCTGCCCTGAATTACCGAGGTCCCTGTCAATAGGTATGTTCTGTATATGTCGATCAAACCACGTGCGGAACAGGTACGGGTAGACGTTGAATACTTCGATTATCTTCGCCGTCGGCATGTCCGTAATGTTCATTGAAACAAAATGGTTCGTGTTCGTTACATAGGCGACGCCGGTGCGCACACCATCGTCCATTATGTCAGCGGCAGTTGTGAACGGCAGATAACCTAAATGGAACATATCAAAAAAAGGCAAATTGCATGTAAGCCATCGGTCGATGCTATCGCCTGCCCGGAGCGACACATCGCTGTCCAGAAAACCGCCGCCTGACTGTATGAATTTCTGGAACGCAGCCACATTGGTGCGCATGTATGTATCGTTACGATTATAAATAAGGACATCGTAATCCGTCGTATCGAATGGTATGGGCGTCTGATTCCCTGCAATTTTAAGCGCACTGCGTATATAACCGACATCGGAATAACCGCCGATGACGCCGACACGAAGGAAGTACAGCACCGGATCGAGTCCGGGCTCATAATACCGCTCATACCCGCGCCGTGTCTTCATTTTTCCCGACGCAGGGACGGCAGGAATGATGTCCCCCGCAGAATCGCTGTAATTGTAATAAAGGTAATTGGTATTGGTGATACAAAGTATACCGGAAGCATTCGTTGCATTTGTCAGGTTCGCAAGGAACACCACCGCAGCAGCCGTTCCTCCGACACGATGTATCACCCGTGACGAAAGCAATGCAGTATCATTTGATCCGACAATACGTATATCGGCGCCGCTCAGATCGCGCAATCCCATGGCAGTGAGCTGCGATGAAAGATCGACAAGGATGTATGAATTGGTTCGCTGATAACCGTTCGTCTCGGTGACTAATATCGGGATACGCTTCGTGAAATCCGGGTTCCACCAGGGGCACAGCACCATTACCACGCTGATGCCTACAATGGTTATGCGGCCTATCGGCAGCCGATTAAAAAACGAACACAGTGGACACATAAATATCTCCCAGAAAATTCGGTGTGTTGATATTCACTACCCATCCCGCAGCCAGCTCAATGCCCCGGGACGGATACAGCACCAGCCCCAGCGACACCGCGCCGCCCTTTATCACATTGATGGATTTTCCGGCGATGTTGATATCGAGCAGATACGGAAGCACCGCCCAGGTATACCCGAGAACGACCTCATAGAGATCGCCGTCCTCGGTCGGGAAATAATACATAACTGACAGGTTAAGCGTATGGTCGGGGGCCAGCTGAAAACTCTGCGCAATGGACAGCGTTGTCGGCAAAGCAGATGACGATCGCAGGAAGGACGGGAGCAGGGTGTAGAACAGCCCGAGGAATTGAACATTGTCCAAGGCGATGCATCCTTTCAGGCCGGGTGCGGGTGAGAACCCGAGCGAACACCCGAATGTCAACGTCATCGCATTCGTGGTATAGGAATAAAGCCCGGCCAGTTCGCTGTAATTCAGGAACATGCCGGACACGCCGAACACGGCACCGAATGATATCCCCGAAAACAGCTTCTCCATATTCCATCCGAACCCGACACGCGCCGCATATTCCATATAGTACGCGCTGTCCCAATGATAATCACCGGTAAGGGCGATACCGAACTGTCCCTGCGACAACGGCAGGCCGAATCCGAACGCCCCGTTGACCGACGGCAGAAAACCGATAAGCGGACTTTTCGTCGATATCTGGAGAATGACATTGCTGTAGTACCCGATATTCGCCGGGTTCAAATAGACGGCGTCAAGGGAATCGCAGATGCTGGCATTGCAGCCCTGCAGCGATACGGCCTTCGCGGAAATGTTCCTCGTTTCCTCATACGAATAGGGACACACCGCCCCCGCGATACAAAGCGACACAAGACAGAGTATGATGCTGTTCGATCTCATGCTTTTGCTATCACTCGTATGAATACTTGGTCGCGCAATCCATTATATATGAAGCTTGCCGGGCTGGTATAGATATAATAATCGAATGCATACCCGAACATTATGGTCAGGCCCTTTGTCGTATTGTCTATCTCGAATGCCGCGGTATGCTTTTGATAAATATCGCTCACTTTATAGCTGTCGATATAGTACAGGAACTGATACCCGGCGGTGAACTTCGTGGTCTTTCCAAGCGCCAATCCTGCCTTCGCCATGGCGGC